>CANSQL010000007.1 GCA_947649125.1 uncultured Erysipelotrichaceae bacterium
TTATATTTTCAAACTTTTTCATAAAACTGCTTGACTTTTATATAGTTAGCTTTCTTATCATCAATCATGGATGAATTCATTCAAAAACTTCCTCCTTTCCACCATTCATTCATACACGTTGATGATATACAAGCTAATTATAAGACTATGGAAATGAATTTTCAAGCGATAGGGAAAATGTCTTATAAGAAAGTAAAGCATCGGTACCGAGATGCGATGCTTTTGTTTGGCAAGATAGATTTGAGATGACAGATATGAGCACATTTCAACAGAATATGACTTGATATAATTTCATCATGATTATACAATCAATAATTTTAGGCCAAAAAAACAAAGAATTCGTTTATCTTTTTTACTACAGCCTTGTAATCACCGGTGCTTACGAATAAGCTGTTCACGTTTCGAAATATTTTAAATGATTCTATCTTTCATTTCTTTTTATATAACTTCAATGATCTCTTAAAAATTATCCATTGAATGTTCTTACAGATGGAATCGTAATTGCTTCTGCACTATACTTTTCTTCCATATCAGATAATAAGTACTCCTACACAGTTCATTAATGTACAAGCGTGTTTACTAAATTGCCATTATCAATTTATTTTTCTATAGACTATGTCATATATTTAAGCATATTAAAAACTCGAACTAAAAGTCCGAGTCTCCTTTCAAGCTGGTGCCGACACGCAGAATTGAACTGCGAGCTGAGCATTACCATTGCTCTGTATTACCATTATACTATGTCGGCACTATTCATAGGCTTTTAAGCGCTGCATAAGCTTCGCTATCGGTAAGCCTACTATATTATAATAGTCTCCGGCGATTTTTGCAACAAAAACCGCACCTTTTCCTTGAATACCGTATGCACCCGCCTTGTCAAACGGCTCCTTACTGTCAATATAAGCAGTGATTTCCTTATCAGAAAGTGAATAAAAGGTCACATCGCTTACCGAATGAAAGCACTCCTTCTTACCGTCGGCACATATCGCAACACCGGTAATCACCTGATGCGTTTGCCCCGATAAGCGCTGAAGCATTTCCCTTGCCCCTTTTGCATCCTGCGGCTTACCGAGCACCTGTTTACCCAAGCACACCAAGGTATCGGCACCGATTACGATATCGTTCGGATACAGCTTCGCCACATGTTCCGCCTTAGCGAGCGCCAAACGCTCAATTGCCTGCGGAATCGGCAAAGATTCATCCATCATTTCGTCTACGTCCGCCGGGTGAACGAGAAAGCGCAGACCGACCTGTTCCATAATTTCCCTTCTGCGAGGACTTTGACTGGCTAATACTATCATAATCAAGACTCCCTTCTCAAGCGTTGACGAAGCGCAAAGCGATGTCCGTAACAAAATGCCGCTGCCCACAATAATCCGAAGCAGACAACAAACGATATTGTGATTCGCAGTACCATATGAAAGAAAAACACCTCAGGAAACATATTGATCATCAAGTCCGTATGAGGATTCAACAGCCACAGCTCATTGGTAAAAAACAATCGATGAAAGCTTTCCCATAATGAGGTAAAATCCACCGCCGCCCAGATTGCCAAGAAAGCGACAAATAATAAAAATCCCAAGGCACACTGCGAATACGCAACGGAAAGCATCTCCCAAAGCTGCGAACGCTTTTTCCACCACAATAACGCTACGGAAGCTACTAGTACAATCCCCGAAACCAAGCGCAGCTTTAACGCAAACCGATACAGTCCCAACACATCGACCATATGCTGCGTCTCACGCTCATTAAACGCCTCACGCTCAAAGCCATTGACCTCAATCACCGCAGTGATATGCTCCTGCTTTCCCTGCAGATAATCAAGCAGGGCATCGGTAGCTTTCATCAAATCCCGATGGCTCATATTCAAATCCTCTGCCGTCTTTAGCGAAGCATATTCCCGCTCATAAAAGCTTCTGTTGAAGCAATGAATATCAATACACGTAACCAATAAAAACAGGATGGCACTGACTGCCGCTGCATACGCTGATAACGCAAAGCCCTTTTGCTTCATATAATCACCTGAATCCGTTCCTTTATATACACTGAATACCTACCTATCTTACCACAAAGCCTCACACATAGAAAGCAAAAAAAGCGGAAATCATCAAATCATTCATGCGCATTGACCCCCTAAGGAACGCTTACATAAATGCACAAATACAACCGCTTCAATTAAAGGATTGTAATCCCGATTCATCTATGTTATGATACTATCAGTTATTACAGAATAAATAAAAGAATATAAGGAGCACGACACATGACAAAAACAGCATGGATATTTTCCTATAAGCTAAGGAACAATGTTACAGACGAGCATTTCATTGCATGCACCCAAAAGCTGCATGATGAAGTGATCTCAAAGGCCGACGGCTTTATTTCATGGGAGCACTACAAACAAGGGGATACATGGACCGATTTTGTATTATGGGAAAGCAAGGAAGCTGCCGAAAATGCAACAACCATCGGACAAGGAAAGGCTGTCACCGAGGATTTTTATGCCTGTATCAGAATGCAGACATGCCGAGCATTGATTTCAGAGCTGGTGAAAAAATATTAATAAAGTATGAAACAGTCAACGACACCCGCTGACTGTTTTTATATCTCATTAAAGCCGCAAAAAATCCCTTTGACTGCATCATCAAAGGGACATTTCATTATTCTACTGCCTCAAGGTACACATCATTTACACCCTTCATCACCTTCAGCTTATCGATCATGGCTTCCAGTGAAACATTCATTTCGGTCATTTCAAATGAAATCATTACGGTTGCGACATCATGAATCGGAATATTTTGATTCAATGTGATAATATTCGCCTTTACCGAGGACATGCAATCCAATACCTTGGAAAGTACCCCCGACTGATGCTTCAGTTTCAAGGACATTATGACCTTGCGATTTCCCAAGGAAGCTCCGGGGGCAAATATTCTGTCCTTATATTTATAATAAGTACCTCGTGAGATTCCGACTGCTTTGGCCGCAGTGGTAATACGGCTGACCTTGCCCTTTCTTAACAGCTTACGTGCTTCAACGACCTTGACTAACACCTCAGGCAAAATATCGCCGTCAACAATATAATATTTACCCATGAGTATTCTCCTTAACGCTGAGTGCTTCATTTACTGTCGCACCGTCATTATCCACTCGCAACAGCTTGGCCTGCCAATGCGGCTTACGCTGTAATATCTCCTGTATCAAGGCTTCGGCCTTTTCCTTACCATCGAATATCAGCATCATCGTTGAGCCTGAACCGCTGATATACCATGTCAATGCCTGATGCTTGTCTGCCAAACGGTCCACTTCCTCATAATCGGGAATCAGCACCTTGCGATACGGCTGATGCAGCACATCATCACAGGCGTGTGAAACAAGCTCAATATCTCCGTCGCTGAGTCCTTTTGCCAAGACTGCACATCTGCCGATATTATACAATGCGTCATGAAAGCTTACCTGCTTCGGCAACACACTGCGCGCATCGGCTGTCAGCACGGGATAATCCGGAATCAAGGCACAAAAGACAAAGCGCTCATGTACCTGATTTTTTACGGTGAACACCTTCTCGCCTTCACAGAAGGAAATCGTCAAGCCGCCGTACAACGCAGGCGCAACATTATCCGGATGCCCCTCCATTTCCGTACAAAGCGTAAGCATTTCCTCCTTTGACAACGGATTACCGAGCAGCGCATTCGCCCCGACAACTCCGCCTACGATACAAACGGCACTGCTTCCCAGTCCTCTTGCCTCGGGAACCTCATGCGCATCGATTTCAATCGTCAAACCGCTGATTTCCTTACCACATTTAGAGAACACCTTGACGCATGCCTGATAAACAAGATTTTGTTCATTCTGCCACTGCTTCGGGCAGCCCGTAATACAAAGTCCGTCCCCTGTTTCTGAAAAACGAAAGCTCGCATAAGCAGTTACCGCCAGTCCCATGCAGTCAAAGCCGGGCCCGACATTTGCGCTTGTTGCGGGTACACGTACCTCAATCATCGAAACAGCCTCTTTGTTTTGGCTTCTACACATGCCTTCATTTCACCGATTTCAATCACATCGCGATGCAGGATTTCCATATCCTGCAGTCCCTTTAGGTTCTTAGGCGCCGCTGTATTCGTACGCTGTTCCAGTTGTTCCATCACCTTGAATTCATTATCATCAGCTTTTCCGAACAACGCTTCATAAACAGCACTGCAGAATTTATACGGACTTGCCGTAGCCATCAATACACAAGCATGCTCAGCATCCTTTTCCTTTTCCATTACCGCATATCCGCAGGCACTGTGCGGATCTAACACATAGCCGTCCTGTTGATACTTTTTCTGAATCGCCGCCGTACATTCCTCATCACTCGCAAAGCCGACACTGAACATTGATTGAATATTTGTCAGCACCGAGGTCTTGACCTGATACTTGCCGTATGAATTCAATTCATCCATTAAGGAAGCAACATAATTCGCATCCTTATCACTTGCGTAATACAACAAGCGCTCTAAATTACTGGAAATCAAAATATCCATTGAAGGTGAAATCGTTTTATGAAACGGACGATTACGATTATAAATACCGGTTTTTAAGAAATCATAAAGTACATTATTCGCATTGGCTGCCACAATAAAGCGATGCACCGGAAGCCCCATCAGCTTCGCATAATAGCCTGCCAGCACATTACCGAAGTTTCCTGTCGGAACACAGAAATCTACCTTATCACCGAACGCAATGCGCTTTTCTTCAACCAAACGCTTATAAGAATAGAAATAATAAACGACCTGCGGAATCAAACGACCGATATTGATGGAATTCGCACTGGAGAAAATAATATTGTCCTTCGCAAATTGATTTTTAAACGCTTCATCATGGAAAATACGTTTTACACCGCTTTGTGCATCATCAAAGTTGCCCTTGATTGCGATAACATTGGTGTTTTTTCCCTGCTGAGTCACCATCTGCAGGCGTTGAATTTCACTGACGCCGTTATCGGGATAGAATACGGTAATCCCGACATTATCGACATCCTGAAAGCCGGCCAATGCTGCCTTTCCCGTATCACCGCTCGTTGCCGTTAATATCATGACCTCAGCGTTCTGCTTCTGCTTCAGCGAAACAGACATCAGCTGCGGCAGCATGCGTAAGCCAACATCTTTAAAGGCTGAAGTAGGTCCGTGAAACAGCTCACAGATCGCATCATCACCGCTGAATACGACCGGTGTGATTTCCTCATTGTCAAACTGTCCGTCATATGCCTGAGCTACGCACTGCTTTACCTCTGCATCACTGAAATCAAACAACAGCGCAGATAACACCGTCTCTGCCATCTGTTTATAATCCATTTTCATCATATCATCCAGCGGCAGCTTGATTTGATCGATATCATCAAATACGAATAAACCGCCGTCTGCGGCTAAGCCCTTAATAACAGCTTCTTTAGGCTGTGCCTGAATTTTACTGCTTCTTGTGCTGTTGTAATTTTTTCCCATTGTTAAAACTCCTTTTCTCTTGCGTTTACATACTTAATATGATACAATGTTCACGCTTTAAATACAAGTGTTTTTTTAAAGAATACATAATCATATGCTTGTTTGCCCTGTAAAAACAAAAAATCAGAATGTGCGGTATGCAGAAACAAGATAGTAAGAGATGTGGTGATGGTTGATAGGAATCATATTTAGGGATTCCGTTAGGAAGCACATCCAAATTGATCGTTCTTTGTTTGACACAATCAAAACGTAATACTGCCGCAGGATTCTTTTTTATAAGGAAAACAAACATAAGGAATGAGGAGGATGAACATGAAAACAGCGATTTTAGGTTACGGTACGGTAGGAAGCGGAGTCGGCGAGATTATTGACTCATTACGCGACATAAATATTGAGGTCGCGCATATTTTAGAGCGTGCCGAGAATTTACATAAGCATCCGTTAATGTGTGATGATATCAATGTCATTTTAAATGACGATGAGGTCGAGGTCGTTGTGGAAACAATGGGCGGTATTGAACCGGCACACAGCTTTATTATGCAGGCACTGCAGGCGAAAAAGCATGTCGTTTCCGCGAATAAGGCGGTAATTGCTCGTTATATGGAAGAATTCCATGCCTGCGCAAAGGAAAACGGAGTGCGCTTTTTGTATGAGGCAAGCTGCGGCGGCGGTATTCCTTGGCTTCATAATTTATATAATGCGCTCAGAATTGATGAAATCGATGAAATTCACGGTATCTTTAACGGTACGACAAATTATATTTTAGATCATATGGAGAAGGAACAGGCACAGTTTGATGTGATTCTGCATAAGGCACAGGAGCTCGGTTATGCGGAAAGTGATCCGAGTGCGGATATTGACGGCTATGATATTCAAAACAAGCTGCGTATTTCCGCAAGCATTGCCTTTGAAAGCAATGTTCCGCTGACCTTCCCGGTATTCGGTATTCGCAATATTTGTAAGAGTGATATCGATTATGCGAAATCGCTGCAGAAAAAAATCAAGCTGTTGGCAGTTGCGAAGCGCTCACAGGATCGATATTATGCGGCAGTAGAGCCGACGATGTATGCCGAAACACAAACAGAGGCTTCCATTGCGGAAAACTTTAACCTGACCTGCCTGCACGGTGAAACGATCGGTGATTTGAAATTCTACGGGCAGGGTGCCGGCAAGCTTCCGACCGCAAATGCCGTCGTTCAGGATATCATCGATATTTATGAAGGAATCAATACTCAACCGGTTGCGAAACAAAAGGAGCTGCGTGTCGATGCTTCCTTAGTCAGCGGAACCTATATTCTTCGCAGTAATGCCGATGAAGCGTTGATTAAGGAATTATTTGCGGATGCGTATACAAAAAAGGACGTATTTGACAACTGTAATTATTATCATATTACTCCGATTTCCTCTTATTTGATGCACCAAAAGGCAGCGGAGCTGATGAAAACCGACGGCAATCTGTTCTTTGCCCATGTCGCTGAGGTGGAGGCATGATCAAGGTCGTTAAATTCGGAGGCAGCTCGTTAGCCGATGCAAAGCAGTTTGAAAAGGTTAAACAGATCGTCAGCGCAGATGATGCCCGTCGCTTTGTCGTTGTATCAGCGGCAGGTCGCAGACATAAGGATGATAATAAAATAACGGATTTATTGTATTTGTGTCATGCCCATTTAAAGTACAGTGTAAACTGCGATCCGATTTTTCAGATGATTGAGGAACGCTTTCTGGCAATCAAGCATAATTTGCATCTGTCTTATCCGATTGAAAAGGATTTGTCTTATTTAAAGAGTGCGCTGAGAAAGAATATTCCGTTGGATTATCTTGTCAGCCGCGGTGAATTTTTAACGGCGAAGCTGATGGCGGAGTATCTCGGTTATACCTTTTTAGATGCGAAGGACTTTATCTATTTCTCCTATGACGGACAGATTGATTTTATCAAAACAAAGGAAATGATGGAGCACCATTTGGCACAGCACGATCATTTCGTGATTCCGGGCTTTTACGGTGCGATGCCTGACGGACAGGTGCGTATCATGGCACGCGGGGGCAGTGATATCACGGGAGCGATTGCGGCGAAGGTCGTTAATGCCGATGTATATGAAAACTGGACCGATGTTTCCGGTATTCTGATGGCCGATCCGCGCATCGTAGAAAATCCGAAGCGCATCGAAAAGATCACCTACAGTGAGCTGCGTGAGCTGTCTTATATGGGAGCCAATGTCCTGCATGAGGATGCGATCTTCCCGGTCAAGGAGAAGAATATCCCGATCAATATCAGAAATACGAATGAGCCTGATAATCCCGGTACCTTGATTATGGAGGCAGACAATGATGCGATGAATGAAATTTCCCCGATTACCGGTATCGCCGGCAGTAAAGATTTCACCGTTGTCGCTATTTATAAAAATCATATGTCTAATGAGGTCGGCATCGTGCGACGTGCCTTAGAGGTATTCGAGCGTTATCAAATCAGTATTGAGCATATCCCGAGCGGCATTGATTCCTTTTCCATCGTTGTGAACAGTGCCGATATCAAAGATAAGATTTACGATATCGTGGCTCAGGTGAAGGAGCACTGTCGTCCCGATAAGGTCAAAGTAATCAATGATATCGCCTTGATCGCTACCGTGGGCCGTCATATGTCGTCAAGACCGGGCATATCCGGTCAGCTGTTTGCGGAGCTGGGCAAAAATGATATCAATATTCGTATGATTGCGCAGGGCAGTGATGAAATCAATATCATTGTCGGTGTGGAAAACAAGGATTTTGAAAAAACCACAAAAGTCATTTACAATCGCTTTGTGGAAGCATAGTATAATAAATGGAATGGAGAGATTCGATGAAAAAATATCATGTGGCTATATTGGGCGCTACCGGTGCCGTCGGCATGCAGATGCTTGAGGTACTGTTGGAGCGCGACTTCCCGCTCGCAAGTCTGCATCTGCTTGCCAGCAAGCGCAGTGCGGGAAAGGTTATCACGATGAAGGGGCAGAGCTTTACCGTAGCTGAGGCAACCGAAAACAGCTTTGAAGGTATCGATATTGTCTTAGGTGCGGCTGAGAATGATATTGCGAAGCGTTTTATCCCGCATGCGGTTCGCGCAGGTGCAGTCGTTATCGACAATTCAAGCGCTTATCGCTTAGATGACAGTGTTCCGCTTATTATTCCCGAGGTCAATCCCGAGGCTGTTCAGAAGCATAAGGGAATTATCGCCAATCCGAACTGTGCGACGATCATTGCGCTTGTTGCCCTGCAGCCGTTACATGCGAAGGCGAAAATCAAACGTATGGTCGTAAGCACTTATCAGGCTGTATCGGGCGCAGGTGTCAACGGCTTAAAGGAGCTTGATGATCAAATCGACGCATTGAGAAATAATGAGCCGGTAACGATCAAGACCTTCCAGCATCAAATCGCTTATAATCTGATTCCGCAGATCGGCGGTTTTGATGAAGCAGGCTATTCAAGTGAAGAAATGAAGATGCAGAATGAGGGCAGAAAAATTCTGAATCTGCCTGAGCTTCAGGTAAATTGTACCTGTGTGCGTGTTCCTGTTTATCGTTCTCATTCGGAGTCTATTATGGTAGAGTTTGAACAGCCGTTATCGGCGGAAACCGCAAAAGAGCTGATTCAAAACGGCAACGGGGTAAAGCTTGCGGATGACCCAAACAACAGCGTTTACCCGATGCCGCTGGATACAAGCGATCAGGACCTTGTGTATGTCGGACGTATTCGTGAGGATCTCAGCGGTCATGCCAATGCGTTAAGCCTGTGGTGCTGCGGCGATCAGGTTCGCAAAGGGGCGGCTACCAATGCCGTTCAGATTGCGCAGCTGTTGATTGAACAAAGTGCGGAATGAAATAAGTGAGGAAGCATTTGTTTTGAATCATGTATAATATAAGAAACCGTTTATGGATGATTACGACATAGACGGTTTTTTCTGACTCTCTAATGGGCTTGTGAATGGGACAGAGCGATATGATCTTTATTGCGCTTTCCTATATTTCATATTATAATAGCCTTAGAAAACAATTATGTTGTAAGTAAAATCAGAAAAGGCACTGTCCTATATAGAATTTAAAGAGGTGAGATCATTATGAATCGATTAGACCCTGAAATATTGGACTATTATAATAATGAGGTAGTCAGAATGATGATTGAGAAATATTGCTTAGAGCCTATGTAGGCTTTCAAGCTGTTCGCAGAATCAAAAACACATGAAATGTTGGAAAACACAGCTTACGGCATGACTGAATTCGGTGCAGCTGCTGTTTTTGAGATTTGGGAATGCGAAAAAATTACCGGTGATCCTCGAAGCTCCATCTATATAAGAGGTGAATAATATGGATGAAAAAATGAAATTCTTTATGTATTTGATTGAAAATTATGCAGATTATAAAAACAGAACGACAGGCGATGTCTTTAAAGAATGGGAACGCTGCGGTATTATATCAACAATCTACGATAATTATTGGCTTTACCATACAGAAGCGATGCAAAACGCTTATGCGGACATCGACAGCCTAATCCAAACCGGCAAACACGCTTGGTAACGACAGCGCTCCGTTCTTTATCTGCCGCATTAAGGCTTTGTTTATTTTTAAGCATAAAAGCCCTTTTTACTGCGCTTCTTTCATTCCTCTTACCTGACAGTTTTATTTTTTCTCAATAAACGTTTGCTTTTTCAGTAATTTCTCCCTATATTTTTATTGTTTTAAACATTCACTTTTACCAGTTTATAAAAATTATCCTATCTAAATATCGTATTTTATATAATATGGAAAATAAAGTAGAGGTTAAAAGAATGACGGAAAAAGAAATAAATAAAATATTGAATTATAATTTCGGGGAGTTTCTAAAGGAAAAGGTCGATGACAGAGACATCAATCTGAAAAAGCTGAGTCAAATCACCCATTTAGATTATACGATCATATCAAAGATAACTGCATCAAAGCCACGCAAAACTACCTTTCAGGAGTTTATTGTGATAATGGATGCATTGGATGAGGATATCAATGACTTTATCGATTATGTGCTGGAAAGACCTGATATCGGCAAACAAAAGCGTTATCTGGTGAATCATATGTCTATCAATGAAATGGTCGTACTGAAGCATTTATTCAGTTTCCCGGACAAGGTGAGAAAATCAGTGATAGCGGCTATCGGCAATCTGATTGACAGCTTTATACGATAAATAAGGATTATCGATGAAGCAGATACAGAGTAAGAAACAGTCATGACAGGAATTTTATATATAATAAAGGTGTGTCAAACTTATATATGTTACGTTTTGTGACATATGAAGACTTGGCACACTTTTTATACATACGAATACTCACAGGATATGATTCAGTGCTTCACTGCATGCAGGCTATATCCGCTGATAAAAAGCAGTGATATCAAGTATAAGCATTTCTTTATTGCCCATACTATGGTTAGTAAGCATAAAGGAGTGCATGAAATTGAAAGCAACAGGAATTGTAAGAAGGTTAGATGATTTAGGTCGGCTTGTAATCCCTAAGGAAATAAGAAAACAGTATCGTTTAAAGGAAGGCGATTCCATTGAATTTTTTATTGAGAATGACCGTATCGTCATTCAACGCTTTGATGTATTGTCTAAGCATATGGAAGAAATCAACACTATGGTTGAGACCTTACAGGCTTTGTATCAGGAACAGGTGCTGTTTGTTCAAGAGGAATGGCTGCGTATCCATCATACGCAAATAAGTGAGTCATTTTTTAAAATGTCGCACACACATCGAGTGACGCGATTTCATCAAGAGGCGCTGTTCAGCGATAAAGAGGAAGTATATGACGGGCTGATCTTTCCGGTGATTGCCTTCGGCGACTGGCTGGGTGCATTTGTGATTCTGCTTCAGCAGCACAGCTATGAGCCGGAACAAATACCTGCATTTCAAGCATATTGTGAGCTTTTATCTCGCCAACAGAGTCAATAATGTGGTAAAATACTTCCGTAAAGGAAGGATATTGCCATGCGACTTGATAAGTATTTAAAAACCGCGCGCATTTTAAAGCGGCGCAGTGTTTCAAAGGAATTGGCCGATCAACAGCGTGTCTATGTGAATGAGCGAATCGCTAAACCGAGTACCGAGGTGAAGGAAGGCGATTTGATTAAGGTGCTGTTCGGCAATCGTGAATTAACAGTACGTGTTTTACAGCTGCAGAAGCAGGCAAATAAAAATGATGCCGCACTGATGTTCGAGATTGTAGAGGAAACGATAATTCATAAGCCTACGCTGTCTGAGTCTTAAACGGACAGCTTTTCTTTCTTATTGATTATTTATTATAAATCACTGAACAAATAAACAAGAGGTAAAAAGCATCAAAAAACAGGAGACAAAAATATTGTGCTTCCTGTATCTGATCGCTTCGCTTATTCCTCAGCATTATTCTCTTCTTGATCACCACTTGCGGTTTCTTGTTGGTTTGTAGGCTCTGTATGTTCAAACTTCAGCTTATATGTATTTAAATCAAACTGCTTGCCGATAAAGCCCTTCAACAGCTCCTCGGCATTTTTAGCAGCATCATCAAATAAACCGTTTTCCTTTGCTTCTTCGGCTGCCTTTTTCTTCAGTTCAATCCGTGCTTCATTGTTTTCCGTCAAAGTAATCGGTGTAAATATGCTTTCCTTTTCTAAATAAATTTCAAGGGAATCGTCCTTGATTTCACTGCTCAATATTTTAACTGGCGGCATTTTCAGCGTTATTGTTTGATTGTCCTCATCGACGATCGGTTCAATTTCCGCAAAATTAAAGCCGGCCTTGATGATCACATCATAGCTGTATACATATTTCGACTGTGTAAAGGGAATATCCATTCCGAATAATGTGCGTACATCACTTGTCACATTGATTTGCCGACAATAGGCCGATTGAGTCGCAAGCTCTCCGATGTCCTCAAAGCCCATTTTGATCGTGTTGTTTTTATTAAAATGCGTCGTGCCGAAGCCGGTTTTAAAGGACACTGTCAATACCGCAATTACGACCGCTAAAAATAACAGGCCCTTGATCGGTACGGTATGTTTAATTACTGCCCAAAGCCTGCTCGGCTTTTTTTCTTTTTCCGCCATCTTATCTTTACCCTCCTCTGTAACATATAGTTGATAGTCGCTATCATTATACACAAAAGGGTGGATTTTGTCGATTTTGTTTTTCGATTCGGCAGCGGTCTTACGCCCGATGCAACAAAAGAAAGGACACAGTATTCGTTGAATCCTGCTTTTATTAAGCAAATTTATATACTTTTTCTTTGTTCGCGGTTAAGCACCGTAAGTATTTATGTTATAATAGCGATAAGTATTATTAAGGAAGTGATTATATTGCGTAAATGGTTGTTATGGGCATGTGATATTATTATCGGAGTGCTGCTTGTTTTCGGTATTCAGTATCTCCTAAAGCCGTATTATGACAAACAGATGCATCTGTATGAGGAGCAGGCACAGCTGGAGGCTCAGCAGCATGTAAGTAAAATTCTCTCGATCATCGCCGGTGATGAGACGATTATAAAAAGCTCGCAGGTAAAGCGTCCGACACATAAAGAGGCATATGCAACAATCAGTAATGAAAAGCGTAATTTCAGTAAGCAGATTTATTTCGGCGATACACCGGATATATTGTCGCTGTCGATCGGGCAGTATGAGTACAGCGGTATTCCCGGTGAAGGGAAAGCAATTTTATTGGCCGGGCATAACAGCACGCATTTTAAGGAGCTTCGGAATTTTAAAAAGGGCGACCATGTTAAAATCGATACAGCATACGGCAGCTTTTTATATGAGGTCGGTGATTCGGAAATACTCCTTGCGGATGATTTTGATATAACACTGCTGGATAAACAGGAGGAGTTTCTGATTATGTACTGCTGCTACCCGTTTGATTCCTTAAGCACCGACTATCGCTATTTTGTATACGCAAAGAAAATTGACGGGCCGAAGATTGAAGGGGACGGATCATGGAAAGAATAAACGGATTGTGCCGAGTTGTGGCTGTTTGTGCACTGACAATGCTGCTTGCTGTCGGGCAGTTCGGGCTGTTAGAGAAAAGTGAGGCGGCCAAGCAGGCTGAGGATGTGCTGAGTGAACAAATCTACGAAATACAAACGGCATTGAATGAGGACCATAAGAAAAAAATTGTATTATTTAAAGCAGGAAGCTTATCTGAGGACTACACACAAGAACAGCTGGATCAAATGATTTCGGCATGGATAAAAAAAGCAGCCGACGGGCGCACCTACTCCAAGAAAGCAATCAGCGAGATGCAAAAGGAAATAACGGCACTGTATAAGAAACAAAAGGAAATTGCTTCTGACCCGTTATATACTGCTGTTTTCAACCGGATTTTTTACCTGTCTGTCGCAGTATTGATTATCTGTACTCTGAATGTCTTATTGATACACGTAAGAAAACGCAAGGCAAAGCAGACAAAAGAAAATAATATCGCAGACGAAGCTAAGAAGTCTTTCGATTCGCTTGTTTCAGATGAAGAAAGCAGCTCTGCGGCATCAAATGATGACAGTAATAACGCTAAATAAGATTTCTATCGAAAATACGCCTTATTTTACCTATACTCGATTGATCATAATCTATGACCAAACCTGTCAATTCATACAAAATTGCATAAACTTGACTTACAAATATTGGAATTCTATGCCTTATATATAATATATAGGAAAGCAGTTTTCGAAAATTACGGATAAAACCGGATGAATCATCCGGTTTTCCTATGCTTCCTTGCGACTCAACAGATAAAGAATACACAATTCCCCCCTTCACAGTTTCACCTTCTGTTAAAATATCCGTTCGCTTAAGAATGTTTTAATCTCCCGTATCATATATATAAAGTGATGAGGAGGTATCGGCATGGAAGAAACCAACAATCCGCTTCGTTTTGAAACGAATCCCTATCATAACGTCATTATGAAGGATCGCAAAACATTGGATGTTACCGGTGTAAAACAGATTGACAGCTTTGACGCTTCGGAATTTTTAATTGAAACCGCTCAAGGCTGGATGGTGATTCAAGGTAAGGAGCTTGTATTGGATAAGCTTGATAAGGATCGCGGCGATGTGAGTATCCGCGGCATTATCGAATCACTGTCTTATGTTTCCAGTAATAAAAACGGCGGTAAGGAATCAATGATTTCTAAAATCTTCAAGTAGCGTATGTTATTGCCGCAGCAAATACAGGCGATACTGTATCACCTGATGATGGGGTGGTGCTATGGCTGCACATTTTCTTTTTTGTGCAGCCTTACTGTTTATTTACGCTTTAAACTGATAAAAGGAATCGCAGAAATCCTGTTTCATATCGCTTTTATATTACTGGCATTCTATGGCTTATACGGCATAAACGGCGGTATTACAAATATTTACTTAACCATTATTTTCCTATTCGGAGTTCTGATTTACTATAAATGGTATTTACCTGTATTCACCGGTTTCTTTCGATGGTTTATCCGCTTATTTCGCCCTGTAAAACGCAAATTACATCTTGCCAAAATGAAATTAATTGGTATAATAATTATACGACGTAAAAAGCGGGCAAAAAGGAGAGCGGAGCATGAAAAACGCAAAAAGAAAAAGCGGAAACAAAAAGAAGCGATACAATCCGATGAAGAAGTTCTTTAGTGTTTTTTTAGTTATGATCGGATGCAGCTTCACCTATATGTCTGCGAAGGAAATTATCACCACGATGCAGCTGCAGCAGGAAATCAAACAAACTGAGGCTGAAATCGAGGCTTTGAAAATTGAACAATCTAAGCTGGAGGAACAAAAAGAAAAGTTTTCCGATGAGGAATATGTGAAGCGCTATGCACGAGGAAAATTCCTGTTATCTAAGGAGGGAGAAACCTTGTATAAGCTGAACGGACAAGAAAGCTCAAACAATAATGAAGCGAATACCGATAAGGAATAGGTTTCGCTTTTTTTATTCTGTTTGATGGGTACGGCATGAATTCAGTTAGAAATGTTTTTGCGTATATTATTCCGTTGTTTTGATAAATGTTATTCCGATAATGTTGGTATTGTTCCGTTAAAATGGTATACTATAACTTAGATCGGAGGGATAGTCTATGTTTATGACAGTTAAGCAGGCTTCTGAAAAATGGGGCATTTCTGACAGAAGGGTCCGAGTTCTTTGCGCTGAAGGAAAAATTTCGGGAGCGTACCGAGAAGGACGAGGATGGAAGATTCCTGCGGATGCAAGAAAACCTGCCGACGGTCGTTTCAAATCAAAGGAAAGTCTTCTGGCACAAATCGACCGTAAAAAAGTTGAGTTGGACGGCAGAAGACCTTTAACAGCAGGTGAAGCTGCAAGGCTAAACGAGGAGTTTATCGTGGAGTACACATATAATTCTAACGCTATTGAAGGAAATACACTTACCTTGAGAGAAACAGATTTGGTACTCCGAGGTCTTACAATTGACCGCAAACCGTTAAAAGATCACATGGAGGCAGTCAGTCATAAAGAGGCCTTTGACTTTATATGTGAGCTTGTGAAAGATAATGTTTTAATCAGTGAGAGTATCATCAAGCAGATTCACTATCTTGTTCTTGCCGATAAGAAAGAAGACCGGGGCATCTATCGCAAAGTTCCCGTTCGTATTATGGGCGCACAACATGAACCTGTACAGCCGTATCTGATTGAACCGAAAATGAAACAGTTGCTGCAGGATTTTACAGATAGCAGCGAGCATATTGTCACAAGACTGGCTCGTTTCCATATCGAGTTTGAGGGCATCCATCCGTTTATTGACGGTAACGGCAGAACCGGAAGACTGCTTGTAAATCTCGAATTGATGAAAGCAGGATTTCCACCGATTGATATTAAGTTTACAGACAGAATTGCCTACTACAATGCCTTTGATGAGTATCATAGTAAGCATAACCTTTCCGCAATGGAAACTCTTTTTGCAGGATACATCAACGCAAGACTGGATATGTACTTGGATATGCTGCAGGACTGACGGTCCTGCTTTTGAATTAATAAAGCACCTATGCCTCTTAACAATAACCGGTTGAAAGTCATAATAAATGCAGAAGCTTATCAGTTACCATTCCGTTAATCAGAAAAAGGTAGTAATATAGGAAGCAATGCGTTAGAATAAGAGTAGGAATTATTTAGAAGGAGGCTTTATTTATGGATCAATTGCTTATGTTAATTGTCGGTGGGTTTTATATTGTTTTTATGGGTTTCTTTGTTTTGTTGGTGGTACGCCTTTATCAAGCATTGACGATTTATGTATACAAAAATGCACATTATTTACCGTCAAACAGATTTAGGCGATATCAGTCGGCTCCTCACCATATCGCTGATGATGAAAGTGATATTGACTCTGAAATTATCGAGCAGCTCTTATTTCAATCCTACCCTTCACTTCAACTATTCCCACAGTCTTTAAGCCCATGTGCTTATTCGTTTTATTGCGCTTAATTATTTTAATATCCGCAAATATCGCTGTTTCTTGTAATAAGTGAAAATATCCTTTGTCTTTCAACGCTTTAATAATAAACATTTATAATTATTCTCTCTATTTCCGATTATTGTATGTTATAATATTGATAATACATGAGATGAAAAGGTGACTTTATGAAAATTGCCGTTTTAGACGACGAAAGAATATACATTGAAAAGATATCAACGCTCATTCATGAGCACTTCCCTTATGATTCAATCGATACCTATACAAGCGCCGCTGATTTGATTCATCGAGGAAATGCATATGATCTTTTAGTATTGGATATTGAAATGCCTGAAACGGACGGAATCACCTTTGCGAAAAACTATGCACCGCTTTTTAACAGTATACTTTTTGTGACTTCATTTGACAAATATGTATTTGATTCTTTTCTCTATAATGTAAAAGGTTTTGTAGTAAAGGATCAAATAAATGAGCGCTTGATTCCTGAAATTCAAAAGATTAAAAATGAAAGAGAAAACACTGTAAAATTCAATACTGAAGTAGGTGTAGTTACAGTACCTTGCAGCTATATTCAATATTTTTATACTGAGGATACCTTTGTATATTTAGTTACTTTGACTAAGAAGTATTCTTTGACCAATAAGTCATTGAAGCAGCTTCCGATCAATTATAATGATTATTTCTTTGTGAGCAGAAGTCATCTGATAAAAACCGCAAATGTTTTAAATCTGTTAAAACATACCGGTAGTATTGAAATGAGAAACAGAGATATCATTAAGGTAAGCCGAAGGAATTGGAAGGCTTTGATTGATGCCTTTATGAAGGAAATATGATAATGGATACGGATTAAAAACCATTCATGAAATTGCACATAAATATTACGGTAAGGTACTCATTGATGTTAAGGATGGATTTATTGATATGCGTGTGTTATTATTTACAGGAAACAAAGAATAATGATTCCTACACAATAGAGAGAGGGATACCATGGAGTGGGCAGTAGAGTTTGGATTCAGCGTAATGGATTATACGTATTTATTATACTTTTATCACATGCTGATTGATAAGAAGTGGGAATGGAAAAAAGCGATGATCGGAATACTTTGTATCGCTATGATTCAGTTTGGCAAGGATATGTTGTTTTCATTCGGAACCTTTTCATATATAATAGATGTTTTTCTGGTAACCGGCTTTTTATTTTTATACGCCAAAAGCTATAATTTAAGTTATTATTTTTATGCGCTATTGATTGACATTATATTCAATTTCTCAATTACATTTTTTGTATCTATTGCCATTAGATTAGGTATTGATATCAGTCAAACCTTGTTATTTGGATATGTACGAATAGTATTCGCAATGCTTTTAAAGTCATTTATACTGTTGGTTTTATGGCTATCGGTTAAATTTCTTGTCAAACATCGTATACAAGATATGAAAACAGAAACAATTACTGTTGCGATAACAGTAGTAACCTTGGTAATCTTTAACTATTTATTAGGCTCTGCGAAAGATAATACCGAAATACTCTTGTACACCGTATTACTGACTCTTGTCATGATTACCAATTTCTATATCTTTTATCGCTACAGTATCTTTATCAAATCTCAGTCAGAAGCTGAGATCATTAACCAATCGATCAATATCACCTCAGATTATGTAACCAAGCTTCAAAAGGAACAAGAAAATATACGTAAGATCCGCCATGATATGAAAAATCAATTAACTGTGTTATCTATTCTTTTAACCGACGGTAAAACACAAGAAGCAGAGAATATTTTACACAAGCTTTGTGATTCGGTTGATTCTGTCAAGGGTTCAATTTCCGGCAATCTCTTTATCGATGCGATATTAAGACAGAAAATGAATGAATATCAAGACATCGAGTTTCATTTAGATATTCAAGTAACGAAGGATTGTGTCATAGACGGGAAATATATCATATCCCTATTATCAAATATCATTGACAATGCTTGTGAGGAATTAAGACGAATCAAAGAAACTGAATTCACCTTACAAATCAACGGCAATCAATCACAAATGATGATAAAAGCACAAAACAAGTGCCGAGATGACATTGACCTTAAAACCGATAAGGATAAGCATGAACATGGATACGGATTAAAAATCATTCATGAAATTGCACATAAATATGACGGCAATGTACTCATTGATGTTAAGGATGGATTTTTTGATATACGTATGCTATTATTTACAGGAAACAGAGAATAATGATTCCTGCACAATAGAGAGAGGGATACTATGGAGTGGGCAGTAGAGTTTGGATTCAGCGTAATGGATTATACGTATTTATTATACTTTTATCATATGTTGATCGATAAGAAGTGGGAATGGAAAAAAGCGATTATTGGAATTTTGCTGATTTCTATACTTCAATTTTGTAAAGATGAGATATTATTTTTTGATATGTGGGCAAATATCGTCGATACAATAATTATAACCGGATTTTTATTTCTATATTCTAAACAATATCTACTTGATTATTATTTTTATGCTCTATTAATTGACAACATTTTTAGCTTCTCTATCACCATCTTTGTATCTGTGGCGATTAAAATGGGAATAGACGTGAGTCAAACATTGGTATTTGGTTATGAACGCATCATTTTTGTCATACTTCTAAAAATCTTTGTATTCTTTGTATTATGGTGTGCGGTTAAATTTCTTGTCAAACATCGTATACAAGATATGAAAACAGAGACTATTACTGTTGCGATAACAGTAGTAACCTTAATAATCTTTAATTATTTATTAGGCACAACGCAAGACAACGCTGAAATACTCCTATACACCGTATTACTGACTCTTGTCATGATTACCAACTTCTATATCTTTTATCGCTACAGTATCTTTATCAAATCTCAGTCAGAAGCTGAAATCATTAATCAATCCATCAATATCACCTCAGATTATGTAACCAAGCTTCAAAAGGAACAGGAAAATATACGTAAGATCCGCCATGATATGAAAAACCAATTAACTGTGTTATCTATTCTTTTGACTGATGGTAAAACACAAGAGGCAGAGAATATTTTACACAAGCTTTGTGATTCTGTTGACTCTGCCAAGGGTTCAATTTCCGGCAATCTCTTTATCGATGCGATATTAAGACAGAAAATGAATGAATATCAAGACATCGAGTTTCATTTAGATATTCAAGTAACGAAGGACTGCATCATAGACGGAAAATATATCATATCCCTATTATCAAATATCATTGACAATGCCTGTGAGGAATTAAGGCGAATCAAAGAAACTGAATTCACCTTACAAATCAACGGCAATCAATCACAAATAATGATAAAAGCACAAAACAAATGCCGGTCTGACATCAATTTCAATACCGATAAGGATAAGCATGAACATGGATACGGATTAAAAATCATTCATGAAATCGCACATAAATATGACGGCAATGTACTCATTGATTTAAAGAATGGATACTTTGATATACGTGTTTTACTGTTTTTCACCAATAATAATTGACCGTTCACTGGAAAAATCGACCGCTCACTGACAATTCGTTGCCTTTTCTCATAGAAACTACTATATTAATAGTGAGAAAGGGAGATGGAATGTCGGAACACTTAGGAACAAAACTGGGAGAATGGTTATGCACACAAGGTATGATTGAAAAGAATCAAATTGACTTAATTCGCTATTCATTTGAAATTATGTGCAGTGAAATCGCTGAAAACATAATTATATTTGGATACGGATTATTATCAAAGAAACTTATTTTCACACTCATGTATCTTATATTCTTTCATACCTTAAGACATTACTTTCAAGGCTATCATGCGAAAACAATCATAAGATGCTTCGCATTAACGGTAGGTGCATATCTAACGGCCTTATGCTTATTCACATCTGTTACATATGGGTGGGGAGTATTGTTCCTGATCATCAGTTTAAGCTTACAAACAATGTATTGTGTAAAGAAGCAACAGCTTACGCCGATGTTGATATCTATCGTATTAAAAGCTGCGGTATTAACATTAGGGGGAATCCTGCATGATTTCAGCTTCTTTCAATTGCTGATTATTGTAGAGCTTATTGTATCTGTCAGCGCCCTTCTTAGAAAGGAGGATTAATGAAGAATAAATTTGCATCTGTTCTGTCAAAAGTATTAATCAAGGTGGGACAAACTTTTGATAGAAACGTATCACCACACAATTTTTACAAACCAAAAAAATATAAATAAGGAGGAGAAAACATGAAAATAAAAGCCCTACTATCTGCAATGATGATTTTATGTTTAGGAATAACATCAACACAAGTTGTCAATGCAGAAGATATTGCTGATAAAACACCTGAAAGCGTTAGAGATTTTATTAATGAAAATGCAACTTGGGGAAAAGTCAAAACTAATGGCAGCGTTCCGGTGGGAAATAAAGAAATATCATTGCTGGTTACTTTCGAGTCACAAGAAGATGCATTACTTAAATTTAAGCAAATGTATAATGAAAACATTTCTTTAATGAAAGTGCAAGAAAACCTACAGGAATTATCAGATGAAAATTATAATGAATATTTTTCACTACTGAGAAAAGATGGTGAGAAATACTTCCCTCTTGATGAATTGAACACGATTTACGCATTTTTTGATATATATGAGAACAACGATCATAATCAAATCATAAAGGAAAATGCAATGAAATTAAATTTCAGATCAACCTTAACAGAAAAAAATCAGTTGTTGGAAGAGATTGATTCACTATCTCCGGATTATAATGAAAGAGTAAGCCAAGCTGCTGAATCAAGATATGTTACTCATTTGAGCCAAATAAATGTATCAGCAGCAACTGCATATGCAAGAAAATATGGTCCGAAAAATAAATATAATAGAAACTACAACTACTATGGAGCTGACTGCACTAATTTTGCTTCACAAATAGCTTACGCAGGTGGACTAAGACAAGGAACAAGCTGGAAACCGTATACAAAGCCATGGATTAATGCAAATTCATTTGCTATTTTATGGGGTAAAAAAGGAAATTCAAAAAAATGGTCTGACTTTGTCAAAACTTTAAAACCCGGAAATTTTATCGGCGCTGACTTTACAGGAGATGGCACGCTTGATCATATTGCCTATATAACTGCTAATGGTAGCACCTCTACTGTTAAAGAAATTGCACAACATACAAGCGATTATGTTAAAATGTCTGATATCAGTGATTGGCGCACGGATTCTTTAACTAGAATTCTTTGGATAATTGGAAATCCATAATAACATGAACCGGAAATAAATTAAAAGGAGAACAACTAATATGAAGTGTTTAACTATTGTAGGTATAATACTTTGCAGTGTCGTATTATCTGGCTGTGATAACAAAAAAACATTAGCTGATATAAAGATTAATGATTTTGATTCTGAATTATTTACACAAGAAGAATATAATCAAATGCTTGATGAATTTGTGACAGAATTTAATGAAACATTCAGTAAGAAACTTCCTTATGATATTGGCATTGAGGAAATTTCCTATGTAGGCGATAGATGTTTAAAAATGGAAATACAAGACTTTTATGGAAATAATAAAAGCAGTGCAAATGAAATAGACGAGAATCAAGATTTTTTACTTTTAAAATTAAGGTTAGATAAAACTTCTTTAAAGGATAAACTAAATGTCACCGGTTCATACCCCGATGATTATTATTACTTTGTAGGTAAAAAACAAAACGGCAAATGGGAAGTTCTGAAAGTCGGTATGGCTTATCCGGGTGGGTTCGATTTACAGTGTGAGTTAAATAAGGAATGATAAAGACACCTTAAGCGTTAAAAAAGTAAAACAAGGGGGAAGGATCAAGTATCTTTTCCCCTTTTTCTGTTCCTGATAATCATTTAAATCCCATTATTTAACTGGCTTATCCTACCAAAAGCATGTATAATGATATCAGATAATAAAACTCATAAAGAATGATATTATATAATGAACAAGTCAGGAGGCTTATAAGATGAATAAAAAAATTATTTTTTCAATATACTTGATATTATTAGGCTGTTTATATGTAATGAACCAGCTTCACCTAATATTAATTAATGAATACATCAATTATGCGATCGGGATTCTTTTGATAGTAATGCTGTTAACAAAAGTACCGTTTCTATATCATAATCTATCCTCGTCAAAAGATAACGAGCATCTGTCCAAAGAACAACAGAATCACGAGTTTATGGATTTTAAAACATTTTTCATTTTATTAATTCCATTAATAATTTTGTCATTTTTGACATTTCAATCTTAAATTCATGACATTGTGTTTTGTAGATAAATTTAATAGCTTATTTCAAACAAAGAGAAAACATACAAGCATCTACTCCCCTTTTCTGTACCTAATAATGATACAAAATTCATAAATTTACTGGCTTATTCTCCCAAAAGCATGTATAATAATATTAGATAAAACATACCGTAAAGAATAATATTATATTATGAAACTAACGCCCCACGACTGCCCCGCTCACCAAACAATAAAATTCTAATATTAACGAAAGACAAAAGGAGATGACAACAATGAATAAAGCCACATATACCGTTGTCCTGTATCTGTGCATCGCATTACAGTTAGTAAATCATTTGCTGTATACACAGGAATGCTACAACAACCAAATCGCATTGCTGATCCTTATCATAATCGCAGCAGTTGTTTACGGCTCTTACAGAAAATATAAGAAAGCTATAAAAACGGTTGTCTAGAATAAAATCAACCCTTATCCGTTCTGCATCAATAATGAAATTATCAACAGCATTACACCTTCAACACAAAAAGAAATATCATAAATAGGGAGAACTGAATGAAAAAGATTATTTTAGCCTCATTGTTACTACTATTAGTGGTAACTGCATGCACAAGAACCACAAACAATACCAATAATGAAAGCAACGGTGCAGTTACAGTGCCCCACGGCATCAAGCCGATCATCTATTATCACGGAAAGCACTACGGTATCTTTAAAAAGGTAGATAAGCTGCCGCAGGACTTTAAAGACTCCGGTGATAAAATCATCGGCAGTGAGATTGATGACGATACACTTCCGAATCGAGAATGTTATACCTCAACGCTTAACGCAAACAATGTAGGAGCCGATATTTTTCGAAGCACCGAAAACGATACGCTGATATTCATCAACGTAGAAGGCGGATATTTAGCATTCCGCCATGAGGAATACGATAACTAAACAACCACAGCTTTCGTTATCGCTTCCTTTCAAT
This sequence comes from uncultured Erysipelotrichaceae bacterium, assembly GCA_947649125.1. GTDB lineage: Bacteria > Bacillota_I > Bacilli_A > Erysipelotrichales > Erysipelotrichaceae > C-19. Next base: position 24,143 of record CANSQL010000007.1, read on the forward strand.
ACCGACACAACCAAAAAAGGAGTGAGTGAACCGAATGAATAAAAAACAAATATCCTATATCATAGTCATGCTGATACTGACAGCCGTAATCCTATTATCCGATAAAATCAATCCGATTGATAAGCCATATGAGATCAATAATCAAAAGGCAGCGCTTCAGTTATTCTGTCAACTGATACTTCCCTGTATCTTAGGGAGCATTATTGCCCAAGTCAGTGCACAATGGATCAAGGCAGAAGGCTTCGCAACCTTTAAAAAGCATAAACATCTCATTTATATCGTGATTGAGCTGTTAGCCGCATATATACTCTTTATGCTGTATCCGATCTTTTCAATCATGATCGGAACAAGCATGCCTACAGCGATCGGCGAATATATGCTGTTCGCTGCCGAAAATCTGTATCTATACATTATTATCTATTTCCTATTGACACTGGGAATTATAAAAGCCTGCAGAAGCTAACGAATTCAACAGGCAATGCAGCGACACAACTAAAAAGAAAAGGACGTGACGAATATGAACAAACAAAATAAAATAACGATCATCGGAATCGTATGTGCATTTATCATCGGCGGTATCAGCGGCTATATGATAGCTGACAACAAAGCGAAGCAACCAATAAGCTTAGAAAACAGCAATATTGAAAAATACCGATTAGCGCTCAAAAGAGATGCTTTCGAAACAGATGACATTGTCTACAAGGACGGTAACTTAATCACAAAGCTTTATTTAACCGATGAAGGAACAGAGTATTTGAAAACGCAGCTGTTTGATAAAAATTATAATGTAACAGTAAGATTGATCAACAATAACACCGATGAGGACAACAATGAATATTTAACATCAGAAGTAATCAAATGGAATGTCGAGAAACCACTGGACATTAAAATGTTGATTGATTCGAGTCAAATCAAAGACAAGGATATCCTATCCGATTTCAATGCCCAATTAAATAAAATGAAAAAAGGGCAGGAACATCATATACAGTATCAGATAGAATTGGCGTCTGTTTCAGAGCCGGATTACCTTATACGATGGAGCGGAATGCTTTATCCGGATAAATAAAAGGTAATATCTCTCCCGGCAAGAATGCCTTAACTCCCCCGTCATTCAATAGAATACAGAAAAAATATGTGAATCTATTATAAATTATATATTATAAGGAAAGGTGTGAGTTTTATGAAAAAGAAGTGGATCAATGTAACAAGCAAATGGAGCTATTTGTGCTTTATCCCCACTGTTATCGGAATATTAAAAATCATTTTCTATGATCTCGGTCTTTCTGACGGTATGGCTGTTATTGCCAAAGAAATTATGATATCATTACTTTTGGTAATTATCGGTATTTACCTATTTATCAGAATGAACAGCTATTCCCATCTGTTTAACCCCGATCACCCTCACTGAGCCTAACGAGGACAAAAGAAAGGAGCATATCATTATGAAAAAACAAACATTACGAAAGCTTCTGCCCTTAATCATTTTAACAGGATGTATTACACTGTGCGGTTGTGCCTCTAAGAACACACGTTCGGACATTAAAGTAGAACCGCTGAAATCCGAATTATTCAGTGAAGCGGAATATAATCAAATGCTTGATGAAATCATCGCTGCCTATAACGATACTTCAGAGCGTGATGTCATCGATGAAACACAAATTGAGGAAATTATCTATGTCGGCGATGACTGTCTGAAACAAGAGATTCAAGACTGGTTGTCAAAGAAAGATATTGATAATGATATAAAGGATTATATGCTGCTGAAAATAAAGGAAGGCACCTATCAACTGAAGGATAAGTTTGTGGTAGGAAATCGATATTCGGAATACTACTACTATTTCTTCGGAAAAGATCAAAGCGGTAAATGGGATATTTTACAAGCCGGTTTGGCTGGATACGGCGCATATGATTTACAATGCGAACTGAATAAGAAATAAACAACTAAAATACAGAAAGAGGTTCCTATGAAAAATCTACTGATGATTTTATGTGCTTCTTTATGCCTATGTGCATGTCAAAAGCCAAAGGAAGCAGAAACGACCGAAACAGCCTTAAGCTATAAGGACATTGACTACAATATCACAAAGCTTACCACACTTAAAAATGAAGGGAGCTATATGCCGGTACTGTCAGGCTGTCAAGGCGACACTCTATACGGTATGGTACAAAACGGCGACGAATTCGATGTAAGCTATAAGACAAAAAAGTTTTTTACCATTGAGAACGGAAAAATGAAAAGCTTCCCGTTTCAAAAAGAGACAGTTATTTCAAACCATTTGATGATAGATAAGCAATTATACTACATAAGTCAGCCGAGCGTAGAAAAAAAATCAACCTTATATAAATACAAGGACGGCAAAAATGATGAGATTATCGGAAAATTACAGGACTATACTTCACTTGTACTACTCCCCTATGATTCCACCTTTTTAGTTACTATATCAAGAGAGGACAGCTTGGAAATCAATCGTTATTTGGATCAAGGACTCACTCAATTATCTACGATAGAGCTTGAAAAAGACCTAAACGGTATTACTTACTTGGGTGCTTATCAAGATGATTTCCTAATTATCACCTACAAGGATGAAGTCAAAACACTTTATGTTTTCGATATCAATACAGGGAAAGAAAAGTATCAGTTGACAGATATAGAATTTGATCGATACGTTGTTACAGACAACGAGGTAGTCCTGTATTCCGGTAAAAAAGAAACTGTGTATAATCGCAAGTTCGAGCTTCAACAAACCTATCAAACTCCGGAATCAAATATGATCGGTGTAACCTACGATGAAAACGGAAACTACGGTGTTCTGATTGATTCTATGCACAATATTTATCTGCGTACTTATAAGGACAATATCGGCTACAGAATAGATGCGGAACAAGACCCGCTGTTAAAGCAGTTAACGATTATACTCGCAACCGAAAATTCATTGATTGCGATGGATTTAGATAATGCGGTCTATGAAATCTCATTTGATCTCCCGAAGTAACCTGTAACGTATCTTTGCGATACGTTACAAAATAATACGCTGACAGAAACACAAATAAATCCGACATAACCATATATACCCACCTTAAGTAACCTATATCAGTGAAAGTAATTCTCCTCATAGCTGTGTATAGGTTGCTTTTTTATTTAAGTAAGATAAAACAATGATCCCCGCCAAGATACTGTTTGCTTAGGCAATCGATGAATTATCCGTCTTTCCACACCCCTGTCCCCGCAGATATCTCCTATCCGCTTATGAATAAGCTCATCCCGCTTAAAAACCACTGAAACTTTACAACTTCCTCTTGATTATTATTGCCAAAACGAGTAAAATTATAGTGTATTTTTGATTCATAAAAATATACTTGATAAAGTAATGTACAAAAGAAAGGAATCCCCGAAAATTCCCCGAAAAACAGCAAAAACGATGAGCTGCACATTACTTAACTGACATTTTTGAGGAGGTCTGACGAATGGTCTTTCGTAGCGCTGCTTCAAACAGTACGGATGTAATATTCACACAGAATGTTGTGTTTTTTTAAAGCACTGTATTCTGTTTTTTTATTTGATGAAGGAGGAAATCGATATGGAAACAAAACCACAGGTATGTATTGTGATGGGAAGCAAAAGTGATTTGCCGACAATGGAAAAAGCATGTGAAATGCTGAAGGAATTCGGTGTTGCTTATGAGGTGAGAGTATTATCTGCACATCGTACACCGAACGATACCCTAAAGCTGAGCGAGGAAGCAAAAGAACGCGGAATCAAGGTGTTCATTGCCGGAGCGGGCGGTGCAGCACATTTGGCAGGTGTGATCGCATCAAGCACAACACTGCCGGTCATCGGCGTACCGATTCAAACAAGCGCATTGGGCGGAATGGATTCCTTACTGAGCATCGTTCAAATGCCGGGAGGAATTCCTGTTGCGACAACGGCAATCGGTAATGCAGGAGCGAAAAATGCTGCAATTCTTGCCGTACAAATGATGGCACTGGCTGACGAAGCACTGGCTGAAAAGCTTGTCGATTTCAAAAAGAAACAGGCTGAAAAGGTACTGGCCGATTCCTATTTAGAAATCTGATATAAAAGATAAAACATCTACTGATATGACGGAAATCAATACGCCCCATATCAGAGACAGACAACAGACAAAAGGAGAAAAAGGATGAATCAAAGAATCTTTGTGAAAAAGAAGGAAGCATTTCAAGTAGAATCTGCTTCTCTGTTCCATGAGCTGGTCAATAATCTGAATCTTCGCGGATTACAGAGTGTTGAGCTTTACAACAGCTACGATGTGTATCATGCGGACGAAAACGACATCAATTTATTAAAAACAAATGTGCTGTCGGAAATCGTTACCGATGAGGTCTATGATGAAATCGATTTAAGCGATAAGCAATACGTCGCATATGAGTGTCTGCCGGGACAATACGATCAGCGCTCAGACAGTGCACAGCAATGCTTGATGCTGTTGAACAATAAACAGGATGTAGTAATCAAAAGCGGACGAATCGTTATTTTAAACGGTACACTCAGCACAGAGGAACTAAACGCTGTGAAAAAATACTTGATCAATCCGGTGGAAATGCGTGAAAAGGATTTAAGTATTTTAAGCTATGAGGAAGATGTTGAAATCGAGCCTGTACCGATTCTGGAAGGCTTCCGTGAAATGGATGATGAAGCGCTTCGCACATTGATGGCGCAGCAGGGCTTGGCAATGACCTTGGCTGATTTGAAGCATATTCAAAAATACTTCAAACAAGAGGAACAGCGTGATCTTACCTTAACGGAATTAAAGGTGTTAGATACCTATTGGTCCGATCACTGCCGCCATACGACCTTTGAAACGATCTTAAAGGATATCATCATTGACGGGGATGAGCTGCAGCCGCAGCTTCAAAAGGCCTATGAACAATATATCACACTGCGAGAAAAGGTACATGGAAATCAAAAGGTCATGACCTTAATGGATATGGCAACGATTGCCGGCAAAGCACTTCGCAAAGAGGGCAAGCTGGACGATATGGAAATCAGCGATGAAATCAATGCATGCAGTATTGAAATCAAGGTCGATGTTGACGGCGAGGTTCAGGACTGGCTGTTGATGTTTAAAAATGAAACGCACAATCATCCGACGGAAATTGAACCGTTCGGCGGGGCATCTACCTGTATCGGCGGAGCGATTCGCGATCCGCTGTCCGGTAGAAGCTATGTGTATCAGGCAATGCGTATCACCGGTGCCGGTGATATCACTAAGGATATCAAGGAAGCGTTGCCGAACAAACTGCCGCAAAGCAGAATTTCCAAGGGTGCGGCGGCCGGCTATTCCTCTTACGGAAATCAAATCGGCTTGGCTACGACCTATGTAAAGGAAATCTATAACGAAGGCTATGTCGCAAAGCGCATGGAAGTCGGTGCTGTTATCGGTGCCGCTCCGAAATCCAATGTCATTCGTAAAAAACCGCAGCCGGGTGATATCGTCGTATTGATCGGCGGGGCAACCGGACGTGACGGTGTCGGCGGGGCAACCGGTTCCTCTAAGGAGCACAACGATACCTCACTTACCAAATGCTCCAGCGAGGTCCAAAAGGGTAACGCTCCGATTGAGCGTAAGCTACAGCGTTTGTTCCGCAATCCGAAGGCTACGCGCTTAATCAAAAAAGCCAATGACTTCGGTGCCGGCGGTGTCAGCGTCGCAGTCGGTGAAATCGCTGACGGACTTCGCATCGATTTAGACAAGGTACCGGTAAAATACAGCGGCTTAAGCGGTACAGAGCTTGCGATATCGGAATCTCAGGAGCGTATGGCTGTATTGATCGAACCGGATACTTTCGAGGAATTCAAGCAGCTTGCCTATGAGGAAAACCTTGATTCCTGCATCGTTGCGACAGTAACCGCAGAGCCTCGCTTGGTGATGAGCTTTCAAGGCAAGGAAATCGTTAATATCTCACGCGCGTTCTTGGATACCAACGGTGTGCGCGGAGAACAAAGCGTACATATCAAAGCATTAAAAGAAAATAAAGACCCGTTCCGCAGCGATATTTCCGTCAACGGCAATGATGCCTTCAAGGAAATGCTTCGCAAGGACAATGTCGCATCACAAATCGGATTATCGGAAATGTTTGACGCGACGATCGGAAAATCGACCGTATTGATGCCGTGGGGCGGTAAATATCAACTCACTGAGGAAGAGGGCTCGGTACAAAAGCTGCCGGTATTCGGCTTTACCAACACCTGTTCCCTAATGACACACGGCTATAACCCCGATATTGCCCAATACTCACCATATCTATCTGCCTCTTATTCGGTAGTTGAGGCATTGGCGAGAATTACGGCATTGGGTGGTGATTATAAGCGCTGTCGTTTGACAAATCAGGAATACTTCGAGCGTTTACAGAACGATCCTGAAAAATGGGGCAAGCCGATGCAGGCACTGTTAGGCCTGATCGAAGCGGAAATGGCATTTGAAACACCGTCAATCGGCGGTAAGGATTCCATGTCGGGAACCTTTAACGATATCAGCGTTCCGCCTACTTTAATTACCTTTGCGGTAACAACTCAAAATGTTGAACATATCACTTCCGCAGCCTTTAAACAGCCGGGAAGCTATATCTACTATGTAAAGCATCATGCGAATGAAAATCATACACCGAATTATGAGGAATGTAAGACCAATTTCGAAAAGGTGCATCAAAATATCTTAAACAAGAACATCATTGCCGCATCAACGGTAAAATTCGGCGGCTTGGCGGAAGCACTTGCGAAAATGAGCTTCGGCAATCATATCGGTCTCAAGGTAACGACAACGGAACCGTTATATGATTTATCGATCGGCTCCATCGTTGTCGAAAGCACTGCGGAAATCAACGATCCTGCCTTTACTCTGTTGGGTCGCACCACTGATGACGGTCGCATTTCCATCAACGACATTTGGCTGTCCTGCGAGGAAGCAATCGCGGTATGGTGTGAGCGCTATGCGGATATCTATCCGATGGCGGTAAATACCGACTTGGGAAAAATCGAAACACCGCTTTATGAAGCAACAGAGCGCAAAGCGCCGAAACAGACGATTGATAAGCCAAAGGTCATTATCCCCGTATTCCCCGGGCAAAACTGCGAATACGACACAATGCAGCAATTCACTCGTGCCGGTGCCGAAGCAGAAATCTATGTGTTCAATAATTTAAACGTAGCGGCAATCGAGCGCAGTATCAATGAATTGAGTGCCAAGATCGCCGAAGCACAAATCCTAATGCTGGTGGGCGGCTTCTCCAGCGGTGATGAACCGGACGGCAGCGGTAAATTTATCGCCAGTGTACTGAAAAATCCAAAGGTCAACACGGCGATTCAAACACTGCTGAAAAATGACGGCTTGATTCTGGGGATCTGTAACGGATTCCAAGCATTGATTAAATCCGGTTTACTGCCATACGGCGATATCGATAGACTGAATGAGAAATCACCGACGCTGTTCCGTAACGATATCAACCGCCACGTATCACACATTGCCTATACACAGGTAACATCGAATAAATCACCGTGGTTGTCCTCTTTTGAACCGGGCAAAAAGCACAGTGTTGCGATGAGCCACGGCGAGGGCAAGTTCGTCTGTGATGAAGCAACGGCCAAAAAGCTGTTTGAAAACGGTCAGGTCGCAACGCAATATGTTGACTTAGACGGCGATCCGACGATGAACGGCACCTATAATATCAACGGCAGTACCTTAGCGATTGAGGGCATCACAAGCGAGGACGGCCGAATCTTAGGTAAAATGGGACACAGTGAGCGTTATGAGGACGGCTTATTCCAAAACATTGACGGTGATAAGCTGCAAAGCATTATTGAAAACGGTGTGAATTACTTCAGAAAGAAATAAAGGAGAAATAAAGCTATGGAACATGAGTATTTATTTGCGAATAAAATCAATGAGGAATGCGGTGTATTCGGCATCTATAATGTCAGCGATCAAGCAGCCTCTATGACCTATTTCGGTCTGCATGCGCTTCAGCATCGCGGACAGGAGGCAGCCGGTATTGCGGCAAGCGATAATGAGAATATCACCTGTTACAAGGGCAAAGGATTGTTGACCGAGGTATTCAACCCGCAGATCATCGATACGCTTCCGGGTAAGCATGCATTGGGTCATGTGCGCTATTCCAAAGAGGATGCAAATCAGATTGAAAATGTACAGCCGATCATGGTTCGTGCCCATACCGGGCACTTTGCGGTCGCCCATAACGGACAAATCGTAAATGCCAAGGAGCTGAAGGAAGAGCTGGAAGTCATGGGAAGCATTTTCCAAGGAGAAAGTGACAGTGAGATGCTTGCGCATTGGATTCAGCGCGAAAGCGGCAGCTTTGTCGAGAAAATCAAAAAAGCATGTCAGCGCTTTGAAGGTGCCTTTGCCTTTATCATTATGACAAAGGACTGCATGTATGCGGTAAGAGATCATAACGGTCTGCGCCCGTTGGCGATCGCTTCCTTAGAGGACGGCGGTTATTGCGTCAGCTCGGAAACGTGTGCCTTCGATATCGTCGGTGCGAAATATATCCGCGATGTTGAACCGGGTGAAATCATCAGAATCGCAAATGACGGCGGTGAACCGTTAAAAAGCTTCTATTATACCGATAAAACACAAAAGAAAATGTGTGCGATGGAATATATCTACTTTGCCCGTCCCGATTCTACGATCGACGGTGTAAATGTACATACGGCACGTCGTTTGTCAGGTCGTGCATTAGCTAAAATGGAAGATGTTGAGGGTGATATCGTTATCGGTGTTCCCGATTCCTCTTTATCTGCCGCAATCGGTTTTTCCGAGGAAAGCGGTCTGCCGTATGAAATCGGCTTGATCAAGAATCGCTATGTCGGCCGTACCTTTATTCAGCCGACCCAAAAGCAGCGTGAACGCGGTGTGCGTATGAAGCTTTCCGCAATCCGCAGCATCGTTCAAGGAAAGCGCGTCTTTATGATTGATGACTCGATTGTGCGCGGTACGACATCAAAGCGCATCGTGCAGCTGTTGAAGGAAGCAGGCGCAAAAGAGGTTCATGTCAGAATCGCTTCCCCTAACTTCCGCAGTCCTTGTTTCTACGGTGTGGATACCTCAACCTATGATGAATTAATCTCCGCTCATTTAACGACTGAGGAGGTATGTAAGTTCATCAATGCCGATTCGTTACGCTTCTTAGAGATCGATCAGATGAAGCAGGCATTCGGTACTCCGGATCTATGCGTATCCTGCTTTGACGGCATATATCCGACAAGCTTATACAGCTACGGCGAAATTTTACAGAAGGAGAAAGAACAACATGAGTGATAAATATCGTGAGGCCGGTGTTGATTTAGAGGCCGGTTATGAAAGTGTGCGCTTGATCAAAAGCCATGTCGCACGTACAAAGGTCAAGGGGGCAATGGATTCCATCGGTGCCTTCGGCGGTATGTTTGATTTAAGTGCGCTGAATTTAAAGGAACCGGTGCTTGTATCGGGAACCGACGGTGTCGGCACAAAGCTGATGATGGCCTTTGAGATGGATCGTCATGACACGGTAGGTGTTGATGCGGTCGCGATGTGTGTCAATGATGTGCTTGTACAAGGTGCTATGCCAATCTTTTTCTTGGATTATTTAGCAGTCGGCAAAAATGAACCGAAGCGCATTGAACAGCTTGTCAAGGGCGTAGCGGACGGCTGTGTTCAGGCAGAATGTGCTTTGATCGGCGGTGAAACGGCGGAAATGCCGGATATGTACGCTCATAATCACTATGATATTGCGGGCTTCTGTGTCGGTGCCGTTGAAAAAAGCAAGCTGTTGGACGGACAGTCCACAAGAAACGGTCAGGTGCTGATCGGACTGCCGAGCAGCGGTGTTCACAGTAACGGCTTTTCCTTGGTGCGCAAGGTATTGTTTAAGGATGCTAAGCTTGATCCGCATCAGCGCTATGCGGAATTAGACAATGAGCTGTTAGGCGATGTATTATTAACTCCGACAAGAATTTATGTAAAAACGATCAAGCATTTATTGGCACACTTGGATATCAAGGGCATGAGTCATATCACCGGCGGCGGCTTTTATGAGAATGTGCCGAGAATGCTGCAGGACGGTCAAGGTGTTACTATCCGTATGAATTCCTTCCCAAGACCGAAAATCTTTGATTTCATTGCGAAAACAGGTAACATTGAGGGCAATGAAATGGCAAATGTATTCAATATGGGCATCGGCTTTATCCTTGCGGTTGAACCAAGTGATGTCGATAAAGCGATGAAACTGCTTGCGGATATCAACGAGCCGGCTTATGTGATCGGTGAAATCACCGACAGCGGAAAAGTTGATCTCGTATGGTAAACATTGCGATATTTGCGAGCGGTAACGGTTCTAACTTTGAAAATATCGTCACTGCCGTTTCTAATCAACAGATTCATCATGCGAAGTGCTGTCTGTTGGTCGTTGATAAGGAGCATGCCTTTGCGTGTGAACGTGCGAAACGGCTCGGTATTCCTTATCTGTATGTCAATCCGAAGGCTTACGCAAATAAAGCGGAATATGAACGCTTTATCTTATCCAAGCTTCGGGAATATCAGATTGATTTGATCGTGCTTGCCGGTTATATGCGCTTTATCGGTGAGGTGCTGTTACAGGCCTTCCCGTATCGTATCATGAATTTACACCCTGCTTATCTGCCGCAGTTCCCGGGTGCTCACAGTATTCAGGATGCCTTTGAGGCGAAGGTTGATTATACGGGAGTAACGGTTCACTATGTCGATGAGGGTGTGGATACCGGTGAAATCATTTATCAGGAAAAGCTGATGATTGATTCCTCATGGAGCTTAGAGGTTTTGGAGCAGCATGTTCATGAATTAGAGTATCATCTGTTCCCTAAGGCAATTCAAATGGTTATAGATAAAATTGAGAATAATAAGGAGGATCATTATGAAACGAGCATTGGTTAGTGTATCGGATAAAACAGGACTTGTGGAATTCGTTTCCGGCTTAACACAGCTTGGTTATGAAATCATTTCCACAGGCGGCACCAAGAAGGCATTGGAGACTGCGGGCATTTCTACGATTTCCATTTCCGATGTGACAGGCTTCCCCGAAATCATGGACGGCCGTGTAAAAACGCTTCACCCTAATGTGCACGGTGCACTGTTATGTGTCAGAGATAATGAAAGCCACGTACAGGCATTAAAGGATAACAGTATTGAGTATATCGATCTTGTATGTGTCAATCTGTATCCCTTTAAGGAAACGGTTCAAAAAGCAGGTGTAGCTCATGAGGAGATCATTGAAAATATCGATATCGGCGGTCCTTCCATGTTAAGAAGTGCTTCTAAGAATTATCGTTATATTCCGGTGCTTTGTGACCCTAATGATTATGACAGAGTGCTTAAGGAGCTTCAGGAAAACGGTGAAACAAGCTTAGAAACAAGAGAGCTGCTTGCCGCAAAGGTGTTCCGTCATACGGCGCGTTATGATACGATGATTGCCGAGTATCTCACTAAGAAAACGGGCAATAAGTTCCCTGAAAGCTATACGATGACCTTTGATAAGGTACAGTCCCTGCGTTACGGTGAAAATCCGCATCAGGAGGCTGCCTTCTATCAGAATATGAATCCGCAGTATTCCTTGGCAAATGCCAAACAGCTGCACGGTAAGGAGCTTTCTTATAATAATATTCAGGACGGCAATGCCGCAATCGAAATTCTGAAGGAATTCAGCGGTCAGTGTGCCGTTGTCGGGCTTAAGCATATGAATCCGTGCGGTGTCGGTATCGGGAAAACGATTGAGGAAGCATGGGACAAGGCTTATGAGGCTGACCCTGTTTCTATTTTCGGCGGTATCGTCGCTATGAATGAGGAAGTCAATGAAGCAGTCGCAGAAAAGCTTTCTAAGATTTTCTTGGAGATCATCATCGCGCCTTCCTTCAGTGAAGCTGCCTTCGCTGTTTTATCGCAAAAGAAAAATATTCGTTTGATGACCTTGGATACAAGCTTAAATCCAAGTGCTGAGCTTAAGGTTACCAATGTCAATGACGGCTTATTGGTACAGGATATCGATGCGAAAAACATCACCGCGCAGGATTTGACGTGTGTTACCAAGCGTCAGCCGAGCGAGGCTGAAATCGAACAGCTGTTGTTTGCGTGGAAGGTCGTTAAGCATGTGAAGTCCAATGCGATTGTTTTAGTTAAGGACAATATGACGATCGGTGTCGGCGCCGGACAGATGAATCGTGTCGGTGCGGCGAAAATCGCAATCGAACAGGCACAGGATAAGGCAAACGGCTCTGTCATGGGGTCTGATGCGTTCTTCCCGATGCCGGATACGGTAGAAGCTGCCGCAAAGGCCGGTATTACCGCAATCATTCAACCGGGCGGATCAATCAAGGATCAGCTTTCTGTCGATGAATGCGATAAGCATGGTATCGCAATGGTCTACACCGGTATTCGTCATTTCAAGCATTAGTAACAGTGCTTCTGTCAGTTGTCATTTTCTTTGAGTCAATATTCACTCTGTCCTTCTGGTTTCGTTTCCTTATATAATAGGCACTGCCATGTGTTCCTGCACGGTACGCATTAGTACGCATCACGTCTATCCTTATATAATATAAGGAAGGAAAGATAATCGTTATCAAGCTTTCTTGATCGTTATCACAGGTATACCACAGGCAGAGTATCATAAATAATGGCTTCATACAGGCAATAAGGCTATAAGAAAGCCATTGACAAGACAAATCAGAATACAAATTCAAGCTAAGGATTCACAACAACTCCTTAGCTTTTTATTTCAGCCCATTTTGTAGCTCATCGTTAAAGAAGGAAGCATTCAACCAAGTGCTTTTCGGTAAACATAGAATTTCCAAATAAAGGAAGCAGGAAAGGATACCCATTGAGATTAAAAAATGTTATAATTGATTCAAGGTGATATTATGCAAAATTCCATATTCAAAGACTGGAGCATCGGCAAATGGATATTTAATATATTGATCGTTCTGCTTACGATTGCAGTGCTGTCGCTTTTTATCAATCCTGTGTTTGCGACAGGCTATATCATTATGCTTATCGTTCATGAATGCGGACATATGATCAGCGCAAAAAGCTACGGCGCTCAGGTGCGCTTCGGCGGCTTTACTCCCTTTGGTGCGTATATTCAAATACTGGATCAAACCTCAATCAAGGAAAACGCTGTTATCGCAATGAGCGGACCGTTATGCGGCTTATTGAACGCGCTTATTTATTTCTTTATCTTTTCATTTATGAAGGATCAAACCTTTTTATGGCTCAGCTTCTTTGCGGGTATCGTCTCCTTGATGAATCTGATGCCGCTGAATCCGTTTGACGGCGGAAAGGTTATCTCTGGAACCTATTATTTCTTTCCCTTACTGTTTATTCCTTTCCTTATATATAGTATTGTGATGTTGACTGAGGAAAAGTGGCTCATTTATATCCAAACACTATTGATTCTGTATATCATACTTGATGTTGTGAAGATGCACCGCCTCAATCGCTTGGAGCGAATTTTCCATATCGAAAAGGAACCTAAGGCTTCTATCTTTTTTATCTATCTGTTGGTAGCTGCACTGCTTGCCGGATTGATGGTTACAATGACGATTGATTTCAAAAATACCCTGCTTCCGCAAATTATTATCCCGGCGGAATGCGAGGAATTTATTGAACTCATAAAAAATTTTTTTGTGGGTCTTTAGCTGTTGAAAAGCCGGTCTTGTATACTGAGAAACCCTTTACATTTTCTTAGGTTAAGCCGAGGGATAAAAAGTGAACAAGGTAATGATACCTGTATCAGTCTTTTTGTTTTATTCTTAACCGATGAAAAATTCACGGAGCTGAAGCGGTTACATTCACAATCTGATAAAATGTGCCTAACGAAAGCTATCACGCATAGCTATCGCATATGTACGCTATCAGATACGAATATTGAGTGAAATAATTGTTAAAAACAGACGTTATTTCACAAGAAGAAAATCAGTGTGATTTTAGCACCCATTGTTGAAAAAGGCTTATTCTATAGGCTTTGATAATATTACAAAAATAAATTCATGTATAAACTAAAGCATATGAGTATAAAATAGTGAATGCAGGCCGTTCAAAAAAAAGAAAGTTTGACAAGCTGAAATTCATATGATAGAATAAGCGACGTGCCGTAAAAGGAGGAAATTTATGAAACTGAAAAGAATATGTGCTTTTCTGATCATGGTTTTCGCTCTTTCCGGATGTGCGACAGATATGTCCGGTGATGGAGCAATGGTTAATACCAATCCGGTATCTAATACTGTGATATCACAACTGACACAAAGAGAAAATAAGCTATTAACGCAGCATATGGAAAATAAACCGAGTGCTTCTTTGAAAAAGGAAGTCAAATCCTATGCGACCGAGAAAAAATTAAATAAAAAGCTGGTGAAGCAGGATGCAGTTAAGGACGCATTTGAGATGCTTGCGAAGGTGAGTAAAGCAGATCAATATGTTGCCCCTGAACCTGAGGAGCCTGAAATCATTGAAACAAAGACAACGGATAAGAAAGCAACGACTGTTTCCGCTAACGAAAGCTTCACAATCAAAACGACATTATACGGCGTTGACTGCTACGGCTGTAACGTAAGAGCCGACGGTACCGGAAATACCGCAATCGGTGTTCAGCTGAATCCCGAGAAGGGCGTGAAACAAAGCGACGGTACTTGGAAAAGCGGTTTAACGTATGACGGTTATTATATTATCGCAATGGATGCAAGTGTTCCGTTCTACTCTATCGTAGAAATTACCAATCATGGCTTGAGCGGTATGGGAATTTCACCGGATCAGCCGCTGAAATGTATTGTATTGGATCGCGGCGGTGCCATTACCGGCAACCACGTTGATTTATATATCGGCAGTGAGAAAAACGTAAATCAATTCACGCAAAACGGTTCCACACCGACAGCGAAAATCATACGCTACGGGAAATAATTGTTATCAGTCATTATATAAGCTAGAAATATCCCTTAAAATCAGTGTTCACGCAAACAGATGCGGGAAATAATCCTATATCTGTAGATAATGGATACACTGTAAATAAGTATATAGGCATATTTGTTACACCCTGTATTGCATATGTTACTTTTAATAGCCTGCAGTATCGATTTATTTCATTAGCTTCTGACTCGAAACAAAACAGAATAGAAAATCGCACAGATGGAAAAAAAGGCTGTGCTTTTCTGCTTGTTTCAACGCTTTTCCTGCCTGATTTCTCGTTTAATCATTCTCAAAAATTTTATAATATGGTAAAATATATGTGTAAAATACGTGTGATAACCAAATACTGAGGTAGATAGAATGAGGATAAAAGAAATCATTGTCGTAGAGGGAAAGCATGATACGCAAAAGCTTCAATCCTGTGTTGAATGCGATACACTTGAAACCTGCGGCTGTCGCTTAACGAAGGAGCGAATCGAGCTGATACGGCAATTACAGAAAAAACGCGGTGTCATTATCTTTACCGATCCCGATGTTCCGGGTGAGAAAATCAGAAATGCGATCAATACACAGGTTCCCGGCTGTAAAAACGCATTTATTGAAAAGCGTTTGGCGAAAACGACCAAAAAGGTAGGCGTTGAACATGCCAAGCCGCAGGATATCAAGGATGCGCTCGCTCATTTAATGACTTATGAGGCGCAGGTAAGCGAAACATTGTCGCTGCAGGAGTTTCATTCCTTAGGTCTTAACGGTGGAAACAACAGCGCTCAGCTTCGGGAAATGTTGGGAAATAGCCTGTTTATCGGCAAATGTAATGCGAAAACACTTTGGAAGCGGCTGAATATGCTCGGCCTTTCCGCAAAAGAGGTGGTGCATTTATTAATCAGTATGAAGCAGAATCAATCAAGGGAGGTGTAGAATGATACCAAGAATTGCGACTCCTTCGCAAACAAAAGCGATTTTGGAAAAGCATGATCTATATGCGAAAAAGAATTACGGTCAAAACTTCCTGATTGAGTGCGGCATCGTTGATAAGATTGCCCGCCATGCGGTCATCAGCGATCATTGTGCAGTAATTGAAATCGGACCGGGTATCGGTGCACTGACCCAGTATTTATGTGAATATGCCGAAAAGGTCATTGCGTTTGAAATCGATTCTCGCTTAGAGCCGGTTTTAAATGAAAACCTGAAGGATTACGATAACTTCACTCTCGTTATGCAGGATTTTTTAAACACTGATTTAACGGAATACATAAAGCCGCTTCGTGATGAGGGCTACGATATCGTTGTTGCGGCAAATCTGCCGTATTATATCACTACACCGATTTTATTTCGACTGTTTGAATACGGTGAAACGATTCAGGCAATCACCGTTATGATGCAGAAGGAAGTTGCCGATCGTTTCGGTGCCGAGGTAAATTCCAAGGATTACAATGCCTTAAGTGTCATTACCCGTTATCGCTGTGAGGTAGGTAAGGTATGTAAGGTTCCGGCAAATGTTTTTCAGCCGAAGCCGAAGGTCGACAGCGCAGTGCTGCAGTTTCGCTTTCATAAGGAAAAGCCGCTTGAAAATGAAGCGTTGTTTTTTGAACTGGTCAAGGAATGCTTCCGTCAGCGAAGAAAGACATTGTTGAACAATTTAGGAAATTACCTGGGAAATAAACAAAAGGCCGAGGAAATCATAGAAAGGGCAGGCATTAAGCCTGATGCAAGAGCGCAAAGCTTATCTTTAGATGACTTTGTCCGCTTATATGAGGTATGTATATGAATGAAATTGAAAATGAAAATGATAAAATAACAGAGTACGCATATGCGAAGGTAAATTTGTTGTTGGACGCAACCGATAAAAGACCCGACGGCTATCATAATCTGAATTCGGTACTTGTGCCGTTGAATATTTATGATACCATAACGATTGAAAAAGCGGATCAAATGAGCTATTCCTGTGATGATGAGTCATTGCCGTTTGATTCCTCAAATACGGTAGTAAAGGCTGTAAAACTGATGAAGAAAACCTTTCATATCAAGGACAACTATCGAATCACGGTAAACAAGGCCATTCCGATGCAGGCAGGACTCGGCGGCGGAAGCAGTGATGCGGCTGCGGTCATGCGCGGAATCCTAAAGCTCAGCAACATAGAGACGGAGCTTCCTTACTTACAGATGCTGGCGCTTGAAATCGGTGCCGATGTACCGGCCTGTTTAGCCAAGAAATGTACGCTTGTATCAGGTATCGGTCAGGTTAAGGAGCGTTTGGATCGCCGCTTTGATTTGATTTTTCTGTTGATAAAGCCTGAACAGGGAATCAGCACGAAGCTCGTGTATGAAAATTTGAATCTTGAAACATGTGCACACCCATGTCTTGAAACCTTTATGAATGAATGGAGACGAGGAAATGCCGACGGCGTTTTGAAGCAGTGCGGAAATTCTCTTGAGGACAGCACATTTCAGCTTGTGGAAGGGCTTGCCGATCTTAAACAGGAGCTGTTAGACTGCGGTTTTCCGTGCGTAAACATGTGCGGCAGCGGCACTACCATATTCGCAACCGGCAAAAGCATGTCGGAAACATTAGAAATCGCCGAGAAGTTTAAGGGAAGATATCCGTTTGTACAGGTTACCACAACCTATCCGGCACCACTCAGTCCTTCGGCCAAGGCAAGACATGATTTCGTGAGGCGCTTTTTGGGATATGACATTTGAGTGAGAAAGACGGTAAGATACAGTGAAGGAGTTGTAACGCATTAGGTAAGAACTTATGCATATAGCTTCTTTTATTACTGTTCAGTGTCCGATGTATATGATTGTTATTAGGAGACTTGCAGATGAAAGAATCAGTAGTTGCAAATTTTGCAACAACTGCCAATGACGCAAAGACATTTCAAATTTATAATTCAACCGCAGATGTTTCTTTATACTAAAAAACCGGAGTGCATTCATTATCTCCGGTATTATATTACGGCAGCTGTTTTCTTATGCGTTACAGCGCCTTTTTCATACTCCATACAGCCAATCATTCCTTGAGATACCAATACGGACTGCCCTGTGAGCTCAGCTTCCCGCTGACCGGGTCCACATAGCGCTCCTCAATTTCATCGCTCGGGGAATACCAAGGCCCGTCCCCTTTCGGATACAACTCATCAAAGGTCCGTTTAAAAATCGATTTCGCTTCCTCATAATAGGTTTTTTCTAAAAAGCGGTTATCATCAAAGCCGGTCCATATCGCAACCGTATAGCCGGGATTAAAGCCGACGACCCACCCGTCCCAATCACTTGTGCCCGACTTCACTCCTACCTTGGTTTTCGGCGCACTGCCGGTCATGGTCGGATACGTTGTGGTTCGATTGCGCAGATCATAGGTAGATGTCAGCATTTGATTCAACACCAAGGTCTTATCACGATCCATCAAGCGCTTATTTTGTGTATCCACCTCATACAGCACCTGATTTTCCTCATCGCTGACTCTTTGAATAAAGCTTGCCTCACGATACAAGCCCTCTGAGGCAAAGGTATTATAAATATTGCCCAGCTCATACACCGACATATTCACTGTTCCCAGTGCCTCACTGGGATTTTCCTGCGACTGCTTGATCCCAAAATCCAACAATGAATTATGAAGCGTTGCCGTCCCTAAAAACAAATGAGTCTTTACCGCATAGATATTATCTGACATCGCAATCGCATTGATCATCGATATTTCACGATACGGATATCGATTATTATAATTATGCGGCTCATATTCACCGTTTTCGATCTGAAAGGTCGTCGGCTGTGAAATAAAGGTCGATGATGGAGTAAAGCCCTGACACAGCGCATTATAATACAACAGCGGCTTGATTGTACTGGCTACCTGTCGCTTGGCATACATCGCACGATTAAACTGTGAGATCGTATAATCCTTTCCGCCCGCTATCGCAAGTACATGCGAGGTAAACGGCTCTAAAACGATACCTGCACACTCCAGCTCATTTTCCTTGCTCATGCTTTCATCAATGCTTTTCATCAAGGCTCTTTGCACCTTAGGATCATAGCTTGTATACACATGAAGCGTATTGCTTCGATCCAACAGATCCTTTTGCGCAAGCTCCTCTAATACGACAGTGATAAAATACTCATCATTGCCGTAAACATTTTGTTCATCCTCATGTGCGGCATATACGAGCACCTCATCCTTTGCCGCTTGATATTCCTGTTCACTGATCAAGTCTCTTTGTGCCAATATCGATAAGATCAATTCCTGTCTGGACTTCGCATACTCCGGATGTAAATACGGACTGTATAATGACGGTCCGTTCGGTATTGAGATCAGCATCGCAACCTGTGCGGTATCAAGCTCCTTCAATTCCTTATCAAAAAAGAATTTTGCGGCATTTCTGACACCGTAGATACCGTGTCCGTAATACAATGTATTTAAATACCCCTCCAGTATTTCCGCCTTACTGTACTGCATCTCTAAGCGTGTCGCATAAAAGAATTCCTGTATTTTACGAGAAACGGTCTGTTCATTGGTAAGAAACAGATTTTTCGCATATTGTTGGGTAATCGTACTTCCGCCCTCCACAACACTTCCCGATAAAATATTGTTTTTTAATGCCTTTGCGATTCTTAAGGGATCAAATCCGGCATGATAATAGAAACGCTTATCCTCTACACTGACAAATGCATCTTGAATAAACTCGGGTATTTCATCGATAGAGGTCCATTCCATGTTTTTCTTGAAATTGGATTCATACAGGACATCTCCGTTTGTATCATATATCGTAATGCTTTTTCTTGTTTCATTGATATCTAACGGATCAAGCATCGCATAGGTATAGATTGCCAGTAACGCACTCAGGCAAAGATAGATCATGAAAAAGAGAAGCTTTTTCCAGTACCTCACTCTTATCACCCCTTATGTGCTAGTATGCACATTCTTTTCGCGGATAAACCTGTCTTAAGCCTCTTTCATTATTTTTTGATTGGGAATCGCTTTTCTGTGTCCTTATTTACTGATTGATTCAAATAAAGGTAATGATAAAATATGGAAATTGTTGATTGATTCTGTCTTGTTTATCTACTCTCTTTTGATTAAAAGGCATGGAAATTCCACAGAAAGCATAAAATTTATGAAAGTTATACTTGCACCTCAGCAAATATCTGTTATAATTCACCATGGTAAGTGGTGATGAGATGAAAAAAAAGCTCATAGTAAAAAGAAAGCATCGTTATCAGGAGGACCGTGATATCTTGTTTGACGGCTTCGCTGATGTGATGAAAGCAAATGACGGTATAAAAATCTGTTATACGGAAGAAAATAAAGAAGCGTGTGTTGATGTTGAGGTGAAAGCCGATAAGCATCAGCTGGAAATCAGAAGACTGGCTGAGACTAAAAGTCATATGCTTTTTGTGTTAAATGAGAAGACACAGGGGGTTTTATCTACTCCTTACGGAGATATTTCGATTGAGCTTTTCACGCATCGTTATATTTTTAAGGAACAGATCATTACCTTAGAGTATGATATTTATAACGGTGACAGCTGTATCGGCGGTTATCGTATCATTTGGAGTATCAAGGAGGCATAGTATGAGTGATTTAGAATATCAATTAAAGGAAGCCATTCAGAAGGCTTTTGAAGGTGCTTTTGAACAGAGTGTATCACTTGATGATATTGTGATAGAAATTCCTAAGGATAAGGCACACGGCGATTATGCGACGAATATCGCAATGAAATCGGCAAGAGTGTTGAAAAAAAGTCCTCGTGATATTGCGGCTTCTTTGATTGCGCATATGAGTGATGAGGTGATTTCGCATTGTGAGTTAGCGGGTCCGGGCTTTATCAATTTCACAATGAAGCAGACGGCATTAAGCAATGTGATCGATAAAGTGCTTAACGCAGGTGATGCATACGGTAAGAATGACAGCGGTCAGGGCATGAAAATCAATGTGGAGTATGTATCGGCGAATCCGACCGGTGATCTGCATTTGGGACATGCGCGTGGTGCTGCTTGGGGCGACAGTGTTACAAGAATGATGAAGGCAAGCGGTTATGAGGTTTGTCGTGAGTATTATGTGAATGATGCCGGCAATCAGATTCATGCGTTGGCTTTGTCATTGGCGGCTCGCTATGCACAGATTTTCAATGTGGATAAGGAAATGCCGAAGGACGGCTATTACGGCAAGGATGTCATTGCGATTGCGAAGCGAATTGCCGAGGAGAAGCAGGACAGCTTATTGAATGAGCCTGAGGATATTGCGTATGCTTATTTCCGCAAGGAAGGCATGAAGCAGGAGTTAGCGAAGCTGCAGCGAGATCTGGATTTGTTTCGTGTGCATTTCGATGTGTGGTCGAGTGAGCAGCAGCTCCATGACAGCGGTCAAGTTCAAAGGGTGTTGAAGCAGCTCGGTGAGCTTGGTGTAACGTATGAGCAAGAGGATGCGCTTTGGTTTGCATCGTCGAAGTACGGTGATGATAAGGATCGTGTATTGCGTAAAAGTGACGGCTCTTATACATATCTGGTACCCGATATTGCATACCATATAACGAAGTTTGAGCGCGGCTTTGATAAGCTGGTGAATTTATGGGGTGCAGACCATCACGGGTATATTCCGCGTATGAAGGCTGCGATGTCAGCGTTGGGTAAGGATGCCGATCAGCTTGAGGTCGATATCATTCAAATGGTTCGGCTTGTGGAGAATAAGGAAGAAATCAAAATGAGCAAGCGTACCGGCAATGCGGTTACGGTACGTGAGCTGTGCGAAGAGGTCGGTGTTGACGCTGTTCGTTATTTCTTTGTTCAGCGTGCATTGGATACGCATCTGGATTTTGATTTGGCTTTGGCGCGTAAGCAAAGCAATGATAATCCCGTGTATTATGCACAGTATGCCCATGCGCGTATTTGTTCCATTCTGAAGCAGGCGGATGATTCTTTAAGCTGTGACAGCTATGAGCTGTTGAATGATGAAAAAGAGGTTCAGCTGTTGAAGTATATCAATGAATTCCCTGCCGTTGTCGCTGATGCGGCCAGGAATCGTGCACCGAATAAGGTCTGCAACTACATTCAGAAGCTTGCGGCCTATTTCCATAGCTTCTATAATGCCTGCAAGGTCATTGATTCTAATAATGCAGCGCTCAGCGCTCAGCGTTTGGCTTTATTGAAGGCAACAAAAATCACTTTAAAAAATGCTTTATACCTGATCGGTGTTGAAGCAGCGGATAAAATGTAGGAGGATCATATCATGAGTACAAAATCTATGATTAATATCGCATATGAATTAATGGTTAAAAAGCGTAAGCCGGTTACTTTTTTGAAGCTTTGGGAAGATGTAGCGACGATGATGGGCTTCAATGAGCAGCAAGAGGAGGACAATATCGCTCAGTTCTATAATGATGTTTCGCTTGATGAGCGTTTTGTGTGCATCGGTGAGAATAAGTGGGATCTGCGTTCTCGTCATACGTTTGTTGAGTCGGTCGTCGATACTGATGAATTGATTATCGAGGAAGGCGACGAGGACGGCGTTTATGTCGAGGAAGAGCCGATCAAGGACGTTGTGATTGATGATTATAATTAGCGGGAGTGAGCGATTGGATTAAGTGAAACAGCAGCGAGGGCCGAATGTGGGCTGTCGCTGTTTTTTTAAGGGTAAAGGTGAAGCTATGGGGGAGATCGGGGTAATGAATAGGGGTATCATAAGGTAGGGACAAGAGCACATTTGTATCCTTGTTTTCATATAAATACTCGTAAAAGTGTGAAAAGGTGCAAACAACTCATCAAAAAACATGTAAAAAGGTGCAATTAATGTGCTGAAAAACTTGCTTATACGTGCAAC
Organism: uncultured Erysipelotrichaceae bacterium; assembly: GCA_947649125.1. Classification (GTDB taxonomy): domain Bacteria; phylum Bacillota_I; class Bacilli_A; order Erysipelotrichales; family Erysipelotrichaceae; genus C-19. The sequence continues at coordinate 46,907 of CANSQL010000007.1, forward strand.
TTATGCCATAATGTACGTAAATAAGGCCGGAGGATCAAGCTATGGAAAGAAACGCTTTGAAGCAGCTAATTGAATGGAATCAAGCCAAACGCAGAAAACCGCTGATCGTATGGGGTGCACGACAGGTAGGAAAAACTTATTTGATTAAAAATATTTTTGCCGAAACCTGCTACAAAAACCGCACGATTTATATTGACTGTAAAATCGAGGATGAAATCAGAGAATTCTGTACCAAGAGTGCCGATGCTAAAAAAATCATTGAATTTATATCGCTGTTTAAAGGAAAACAAATTGATGAAAACACACTGCTGATCTTTGATGAGGTACAAGAGTGCCCGAATATCATATCCGCATTAAAGTACTTTTGTCAGGATTTCAGACATATTCCCGTTATTGCGACCGGTTCAATGGTTCGCATAAAGCTTGAAAGAGAAACCCGCAAACGCGGAACTGCGGATCATTCTAAGTTTCTGTTTCCGGTCGGTAAAATCGATCAGCTGACAATTTACCCTATGAGCTTCGATGAGTTTTTGATGAACTCAAATCGAGTGCTGTTTGATGCGATAAAAACCGCTTATGAAAACAAAGAACCGTTAGCTGCGGATATTCATACGCTTGCGATGGATCACGTATATAAATATTTGTTGATCGGCGGAATGCCGGAGGCTGTAGATGCTTATATAGAGGAAAACAGCCTTTTCCCCGCCCAAGAAATATTAAAAGCATTATATGATAACTATTTATCTGATATGGATTTATATCAGGCAAGCAGAGAAGCTGTATTACGTTCCCGAGCATTATTTTCTAACATTTATCAACAACTGAATAAAGAATCTAAGAATTTTTCACCGAGCTTTTTAGAGGCGAACCGCAAAACCAGAGATTTTGAGGCTTCTGTTCATTGGCTTACGACTGCCCATATCATTCATCAATCGTTTCAGCTGAAGGAGCACATTACGCTGCCGCTGATATCTGACAATTCAAATCATTTTCGTTTATTCTTAGCAGATATCGGTATGTTTTCTTATCAAAGCGGAATTAATGCGGCATCGTTTATCGCTAATGACAGGGAGAATACGTTATCCGGTATTTTTTATGAGAACTTTGTCGCTAATGAGCTGTGCGCAAAGGGACTGAAGCTTTTTTACTGGCGCGAAAAAGCTTCTGCGGAGCTTGAGTTTATTATTGAGTCTGATAATAAGCTTTATCCGATAGATGTAAAAAAGGGCAGAGGAACCTTGAATTCATTGGCTAAATTTTCTCATCATAATAAATATGAGGCGGCAATCAAGGTATCAAACGGTAATTACGGTTATCACGTTGAACAAAGGCTGTTGACGATTCCGTTTTATTTCATTTCATTTGCGGCTGAGGACCTTGCGAAGGGAACACTGCGGGTGTAAAGCGCTTTTTGATTCCTGTTTTCAGTTGTTTCGTTGCGTTGATCGAATATCCATTTCAGAAAGTCCCCTTTCCTATATAAAAAAGTGAAAACTCAATGAATCTTCACTCCTGATAATCGGCTGACTGTAGGAATCAGCCCTTTCTTTTATTACGCAATTCATTAATCATCGTTATGATCGGATAGATGAGTCCGGCAATCACCCATATGATCCAACTGAATTGCCAGTTGTTTGTCATGATGCTGTAGCTTAAATAAATCGCCGTTATAATCAGCCAATAAATAGTTGAAATTACCGATACAAAAGCCTGATTCTCCTTTTTCTTTTTCGAGTAATCACCCTCCTGCAGCAGCTTTTCATAGCCTGCCCATATAATTCCGTTGCTGACAAAGAAAATGACTCCGATACCTGCAATCACAAAGGAAACAGACAGCATATAGATCATCAGCATATCACTATCATCGTTAATGATTGCGCCGATGAAAAGCGGAACCAATGCCATAATAGAAAGAACCGTACCGATGATGTTTTTGCTTGTATAGGTGCTGCGGTATTGTGCTTTTTGTTTTTTCAACATTTCAACAACACCGTAATCCATATCGAACACTTCTTTTTCTATATATTCAAATTCAGCATTTCTTCGCTCACATGACATAAAGATCACTACTGCGACGGAAACAATCATAAGCAACACGATCATTCCGATACCACCTGCCGCAGCCTCACTGAAATTAGATGAATCCTCTTGAGCGAATCCGCCTAATATAAACAGACAGATCGGTGATAATATACACAGAAATACGGCCAAGGCTTTTATTTTCGCTGTTTCCGCTGTCATCGTTAAAAAGCTCTTTACCTCATCCATAGACACATGTCTTAATAACGGTGCTTTTTCAGGGACAATTCCCTCATCACTTTCAATTTCATCCTTCATCAGGTAATCCATACTTACACCAAACAGTCTGGATAACCTCAGCATTTTTTCAATATCGGGTATCGCTTGTGCGCCTTCCCACTTTGATACGGATTGTCTTGTGACATCCATTTGTTCGGCCAGCTCCTCTTGCGACCAGCCGGCTTTTTTACGAAGCTGTATCAGCTTATCGGCAAATATCATAATTTTATCCTCCCGGTTTCTCATTTCACAAAGATTTTACCATTATCTTTCAGCGAATACTACCAATTCAACCCATTCAATCTGTCAACCTGTAGTTGCGGCGACCGTAATTCGGGTTGTTTTCATAAGAAAATTGCTTTGATAATGATCGGTATTCAGGTTATGGGTCGTTTTATGAATCGTGTTATGGATTACCTTACGAGTTTCTTCATGAAGCGTATTATAGATTACCTTATGGATTTCTTTAAGGGTCGTTTTATACAAAATAACACTTCAATAACACTTCAACCGACATCCATCGCATCATTAAAATCACTTTTACGCATACCGAGCTGTTACCTTAGGTACATAAATACACCCGCAGTGAGTGTTTCTACTTGCCAAACAAGCCGTTTTGTATTAGAATATTGACAAACGGAGGCATAAGACATGCGTAAAAATGCTTATTTTTATTATTATGAATAGTTCCTATTAGTAAACCGGCTCTGCGCATGGACTTTTTTGCTTCTAATAGGACAAACAAAAGCATCGTACCGATTCAAACGATGCTTTTTTCTTAAAACAGTGATAAAACAAAAGGAGGAAACAGGATGAAAATACATATGAATCTTGGTGAACACAGCTATGATATCATCTTAGAGCGCGGATGTCTTGCGAAGCTCAATGAATACGTCGATCTTTCGCATAAAGCGATGATTATCAGTGATGATCATGTTCCGCAGCAATATATCGATACGATTGCGGCGCAATGCAGGGAGCATGCTGTCCATATCGTAGCGCATGGAGAACAGGCGAAGTCAATGAACTGCTTTCAAGAAATCTGTGCTGATTTATTGACGCATCAGTTTTCACGCAAGGATATGATTATTGCGGTGGGCGGCGGTGTTGTCGGTGATTTGGCGGGATATGCGGCAGCCTCTTATATGCGTGGAATCGGTTTCATACAGGTTCCTACGACTACCCTGTCGCAAATCGATTCATCAATCGGGGGCAAGGTCGCAATCAACTTTAACGGAGTGAAGAATGTAATAGGGGCATTTTATCAGCCGAAGCTTGTGTTAGCCGATCCCGAAACATTGAGCACACTGACGACGAGACATTATATCAACGGACTCGTTGAAGCACTGAAGGCAGGCTTGATTTATGATAAAACCTTATTAGAGTTGTTTGAACAAGATAACATTGAAAATCACATTGATGAAATTATCGCAAAAGCATTGATGGTGAAAAAAGCCGTTGTTGAACAGGACGAAAAGGAACAGGGTCTTCGTAAGATATTGAATTTCGGTCATACGATCGGACATGCGATAGAGGCAGACAATCATCTGCATGACCTCTTTCACGGGGAATGTGTTGCGTTGGGAATGCCGTATTTTATCGGTGATCCGCTGTTAAAGGAGCGTACCCAATCGATTTGTCAAAAGCTCGGCTTGCCGATGAAGGTCGAATCCAATCATAAGGCTTGGATCGAGCTGATGAAAAATGATAAAAAAGCCGATCGTGATACGATTGATACGGTATGGGTCAATGAGGCGGGACATGCGAAAATCAAACAAATGAGCTTAACGGAAATCGAAGCTTTGTTGGAGGCATCAAAATGAAAAATACGATCGGAAGGCATATCAGCTGTACTATATTCGGTGAAAGCCACGGCAGCGCAATCGGCGTTACGTTAGACGGACTCCCGGCAGGAATTGCGATTGATGAGCAGTTTATCGCGGCACAAGGGGAAAAGCGCAAGGCAAAGGGAAGAATTTCCACTCAGCGTCATGAGGCGGATATCCCGCATATTATCAGCGGTGTATTTGAGGGCTATACAACAGGCACACCGCTTACGATTTTAATTCAAAACAACGACCAGCATTCTGCCGATTATGAGAAAACGAAAAATCGTCTGCGCCCGTCGCATGCGGATTATACGGCAGATGTGAAGTATCTCGGTTATCAGGATTATCGCGGCGGCGGTCATTTCAGCGGCAGAATCACCGCACCGTTAGTTGCGGCAGGTGCGATAGCGATACAGATTCTTTCCGATATGGGAATTCATATCGGGAGTCATATTATGAAATGTCACGGGGTCAGCGATGATCCCTTCGCTTCGGATATCGATTTATTGAATACGCAGATAGCGAAGCTGCAGACTGCGGCATTCCCTGTTATTAATGAAAATGCACAAAGGGAAATGACGGCGGAAATTGAACGGGCAGCCGCTGACGGGGACAGTGTCGGCGGTATTATCGAAAGTGCCGTAATCAATCTGCCGGCAGGAATCGGAGAGCCGTTCTTTGATTCCTTGGAAAGCATTATCGCTCATTACTTGTACAGTATCCCGGCGGTAAAGGGCGTTGCCTTCGGCTTGGGCTTTCGCTTCAGTGATTATACGGGCAGTGAGGTCAATGATGCGCTTGCCTATAAAGACGGTGTCGTTATCACTGAAACAAACAACAACGGCGGTATTAACGGCGGCATCTCAAACGGTATGCCGATCGTGATTCAAACCTGTGTGAAGCCGACTCCTTCTATATATAAGGAACAGGATACGATCAACAAACAGACGAAGCAGGCTGAAAAGCTGATTATCAACGGCCGTCATGATCCGGCCATTATACATCGTGCCTGTGTTGTCGTTGACAGTGTGTTGGCATTGGCTATATTGGATTGTTATATGGAACGAAGTGCTTCCTTAGCACTGCAGAATCATAGAAAAGAGGACTGATAATATGATTATTACAATGAAGAAAAATGCGCCTAAACAAGAAATCGATGCGTTGATGGGACGTCTGTCCGATCGTGGATTGAGTGTTCACTCCAGTATCGGTGAGAATTACAATGTATTCGGTTTGGTCGGTGATACTTCCGTGATCGATCCGAAACAAATTGAGGCAAATCCTTATGTGGAAAGCGTTGTGCGTGTTGCCGCACCGTATAAAAAGGCAAATCGCTTATTCCACCCCGAGGATAGCGTTATTACGGTCGGTAATTATCGCATCGGCGGTAATGAGCCGCTTGTCGTTATCGGCGGTCCGTGTTCTATCGAGGGCTTGGAGCCGACAGTGAAAATTGCCGAGGCAGTAAAGGAAGCGGGCGGCTGTATGCTGCGCGGCGGTGCCTATAAGCCGCGTACCTCTCCTTATGCGTTTCAAGGCATGGGAACAGAGGGGATTTTGGCAATGTGTGAGGCTCGAAAACAAACCGGATTACCGATCGTTTCCGAATTGATGAGTGCCGATAAGCTGGATGAGTTTGTTGAGCATGTCGATATGATTCAAATCGGTGCTCGTAATATGCAGAACTTTGATTTATTGAAGGCTGTCGGTAAGGTGGATAAGCCGGTGCTGTTAAAGAGAGGCTTGGCTAATACGATCGAGGAATGGATCATGGCGGCGGAATATATCATGTCAGAGGGCAATGATAAGGTCATTTTCTGTGAGCGCGGTATTCGTACCTTTGAAAAATATACAAGAAATACGCTTGATCTCAGTGTCATTCCGATTATCAAGGAAAAGACGCATTTACCGATCATCATTGACCCGAGTCACGCAACCGGTGATTGGAAGCTTGTGGAATCAATGTCTCTTGCGGCGATTGCGGCAGGTGCTGACGGCTTGATTATTGAGGTTCATGAAAATCCCGAATGTGCGTGGTCTGACGGTGCCCAAACCTTGAAGCCGAAAAAATTCGCTGAATTGATTGCGAAGGGCAGAAGCATCGCACGTGTCATCGGGAGGGATATCGCATGATTGCGAAGGTATTTCCCGGAAAATGCAGCGGAAAGCTGACGATTCCCCCAAGCAAAAGCATGGCGCATCGCTCTATCATCTGCGCTTCCTTGGCAAAGGGTGTCAGCCGTATTGATAATGTCGCGTATTCTCAGGATATTTTAACTACGATCAAGGGGATGCAGGCATTAGGTGCGCAAATCATCACGCATGATGACTTTATCGAGGTAACAGGGATCGGTAAGCCGACTGCCTGTGAAGCACGGGAAATATTCTGTAATGAAAGCGGCTCTACGCTGCGCTTCTTTATTCCGATTTTCTCTTTAACGAATCAACCGATTACGTTTACGGGTCAAGGTCGTTTGATGGATCGCCCGCAAAGTGTTTATGAAACGATATTCAAGGAGCAGGGCTTATCCTTTGTGCACAAAGACGGAACCATTTCCATAAACGGTGCATTACAGGGCGGTGAATTCATTTTAGACGGAAATGTTTCCAGTCAGTTTATCAGCGGCTTGTTGTTTGCGCTTCCGTTGTGTGATATGTCGTCTACCCTTGTGATCAAGGAGCCGTTTGAATCCCGCTCTTATGTCTGTTTAACGATGCAGATGCTGGAGCATTTCGGAATTGAAGCGGAATTCACGGATTCTAATACGATTTATATCAAGGGCAGACAGGAGTATCATCCGGGCTGTTATTCGGTTGAGGGTGATTTCTCACAGCTTGCATTCTTTGCCTGCTTGGCTGCCTTAAATAATGATTTAGAGGTTTGCGGTGTTCATCATAATTCTCGTCAGGGGGATAAGGTGATCATGAAGCTGTTGAAGCAGGCCGGTGTCAGCTTTAAGGAGTCGGTCAACGGTTATGTGATTGATAAAAGTGAGGTAACGGGCAGTGAAATTGATTTGGCCGATTGTCCTGATTTAGGGCCGATTCTTTGTGTGCTTGCGGCTTTTGCGAACGGTTCTACGCATATTAAAAATGCCGGCAGACTGCGTATCAAGGAGAGCGATCGCATTGCGGCGATGGAGTGTGAGCTGAAAAAGCTCGGTGTGGCAATTCGCAGTGAGGAAAATGATATTTATATTGAGGGTCAGCCTAGCTATCATGGTGATGTCGTATTTGATGCCCATAACGATCATCGCATTGCGATGAGCTTGGCAATCGCGGCTACCTTGTGTGAAAAACCTTGTACCATTGAGGGGGCAGAGGCTGTCCGCAAGTCTTATCCGCAGTTTTTTGAGGATTTGATGCGCTTGGGAATTGAGGTCGAGCGGTATGAATAAGGATACGCGATTTTTGATTATCGGGCTCGGACTGATGGGCGGCAGCTATGCCTATGCGCTATCAAAGCGCGGTTATCATGTTTCGGGGATCGATATCAAGCAGGAGAGCATTGATTATGCGCTTGCCAACGGTCTGATTGAACAGGGCAGCACTGATCCGCAGGCTGATTTTATCGCTGAGGCCGATGTCGTGTTTTTCGGTCTTTACCCGAACGCTATGATTGACTGGATCAAGGCTTACGGTGCTTCGTTTCAACCGGGCTGTCTGATCAGTGATGTTTCCGGTGTGAAGTGTAATGTCGTTGATGCGGTTCAGGAGCTGTTGAAGGATCAAGCAGTGGAGTTCATCGCTTCGCATCCGATGGCGGGTAAAGAGGTCAGCGGTGTGGTTTATGCGAATGATGCGATGTTTCAACAGGCAAATTTCATCATTACTCCGACTTCCGCGAATTCCGATGCCGCGATTTCCTTTTTACGTGAGTTTGCGAAGGAGCTGAATTTTGCGAATATCAGTGTGTTATCGGCGCAGAAGCATGATGAAATGATCGGCTATGTTTCTCAGCTTACGCATGTGATTGCGATTTCGTTAATGAATGCGAATGATAATCCTGATTTGGTGCATTATACGGGCGACAGCTTTCGTGATCTCACAAGAATCGCACGAATCAATGAGCATTTATGGACGGAGCTGTTCTTTTTGAACAAGGATAATTTAATTCGTGAAATCGATGATTTTGAGGAATCGCTTCAAGCGCTGAAGCAAGCTTTATTGAATGAGGACAGTGATGCGTTGAAGCAGATGATGGTTACTTCGACAGAGCGTCGTGCTTGGTTTGATAAGAAGTAGGCGTATGTGTGGTTTTCTCTCTTTCAATGAGAGGACTTACCTTGTCTCGGCTTAAATTTATTTCTTTTTAACTATGATATGTATACGATGTATAATATAATCTAATATAGTCTAATGTAATGTATAAAAAAGGCACTGCGTTATCTGCCCGTTGACGGCAGAGGATGTACAGTGCCTTTTCTTTTTACCTTTTTACGTTCTTTGTCTTTCCTCGTATCTTTTCCTTTGTTTTTTCTTTTGTTTATTCACTCATTTTTCTGTTGTTTATTCACTTGTTTTTCTGTTGTTTTCCGATGTAATTGACTTTTACTATCATTCTGTTGTTGTTTTTGTTTCTATAGTTATCGGCAGTTCAAACCAGAAGCAGCTTCCCTTACCTACTTCGCTTTCTACCCCATATGCGGCATGATGCAGCTCCAGTATGCTTTTAACAATACTTAGACCGATTCCACTTCCTGTTTTGGAGCGTTTATGATGCTTGTTTTTATAGTAGCGCTCCCATACATAGGGCAGCTGTTCTTTCGGAATTCCTTCGCCGTGATCGATAATTTCGATTCTGACGACATCGGGCTTCTTAATTTGTTTCATGATTATCAAGCGATCCTCACCGCAATAGGTTATCGCATTATTGACAAGATTGTAGATCACTTGGGTTATTTTTATTTCATCTGCCTGTACATAACAGCTTTCATCGCATTGCAGGTTAATTTGACACGGCTCCTCCTGCTGCATTTTCGCATAGCGCTCCGCGACCTGCTTCATGATTTCGGTAATCGGACAGCTTTGCAGGGCCAAGGCCTGTACACCGGCCTGCAGCTTTGAGAGGTCCAGAATATCATTGACAAGATAGGTCAAACGATTGGCTTCATCAATGATGATCTGAACATTTTCCGGTGTATTTTCTCCGGGTATATCGCGCATCATCTCACCGTAGCCGCTGATCATCGTCAGCGGTGTTCTTAAATCATGACTCATATTGGCGATCAACTCGCGCTGCAACTGTTGAACCTTGCTGAGCTCCTCTGCCGCATAGCGCAAAGTATCATTTAACTCACTGATTTCTCGATATTCACTGCCGTTAAAGCTGACCGCATAGTTTCCTTTTGCCAGCTGCTTCGCATTTTGATTCACGGCGATCATCGGCTTCGCTATTTTTTTTGACATGATGTATGCCAGCAGCATTCCCAACAGTATCAGCACTGCGGTGATGATGACAAGCTGTGTACGAATTGTCTCAACAGTCGCATTGACCGGTGATATTTGTGCATTTACCAATACTACAAGTGCTTTATCCGCCTCATTTTTTATTACACTTGCGTATGTCATGTTCTGCAGTCCTTTTTCTTTTTTTATCAGCTCATTGCCGGGAGTGAAGTCTGTCATTTCAGGCGGTATTTCGCTCATTTGTCGATTTCTTGCTTCATCTGTTTCAATAAAGCGCTCGGTATTGCCGCCGTTGGCGACTGCCTCTCGATATATGGAATTGATTTCACTTTGTTTCAGCCTGTCAATCATACAGCGCGGATCACGACGATTGCTGGTGTATATCTCAGTAAGGTCCTCGTTCAACACAGAAACGCATAGATCGTTTTTTCTCGCTATCGCTTCTATCTGTTCCTTATAATCTTCGTCATCGTTAATGACCTGTTGGATACTGACAGCGGCATTTTTTACGGCATGTGATTTTATCATACGATAAAATTGATCGAGAAACTGCACTTGAAATACCCAAAGCAACAGCAGCATAATCCCGCTGAACACTAAGAATGCGGAAAAAAGCTTACTTCTGATGCTTCGTTTATTTTGCTGCATAAGCCTAGCCCTCAAAACGGTACCCTACCCCTCGAAGTGTTACGATTAAGCGGCTGTATTCGTTCAAGCATTTTCTTAACAGCTTGATATGGGTATCCAGTGTTCGATCATCGCCGTAGAAATCATAGCCCCAAACATCTCGTATCAATGTTTCTCTTGTGAGCGCTATGCCTTTGTTTTTAATAAAGTAAAATAACAGCGAGTATTCCTTCGGTGTCATCGTAATTCGCTTGTTGTCGATGGTTACGATTCGGGCGGTCATATCCACACAGAGTCCTTCATAGGTATAGATTTCTTTATCGAGGGTATCTTTGTTTATGGTTTGGCGCGTCCTTTTTAAAACGGCATTGATTCGCATCATCAATTCCTTCGGTGAAAACGGCTTCACTACATAATCGTCAACCCCGGTCTCAAAGCCATGCAGCTTGTCGTATTCCTCACCGCGTGCCGAAAGCATGATGATCGGTATCGCCTTGGTTTTTAAGATTTCCTTGCTTGCGGAAAAGCCATCGAGGATCGGCATCATTACGTCCATAACGATTAAATCGTAATCGTTTTCTCGACACATGGTAACTGCCTGCATTCCCTCTTGTGCTTCTTCTACCTCATAGCCTTCAAATTCTGCGTACTTGCGAATCATGTCTCTGATTCTTTTTTCATCATCTACAATTAATAGCTTGCTCATGTTTTCACCTCTGTTTTCTGTTGCCGGTTATATTTTATGTAATTATTTTAAGCTTTTTATATATTTGATTTCACGTTGTTTCTATCATTCACTTTATCCCTGACAGTATCCTCTTTATTTTATTGCCGCCTCATTCCTTTCTTTCTGTATCAATGTAGCTTGATACAGTTGTCTTATTGATTTCGAAATCGGTGATACCTTTTTGATAAAGCCGTTTGACTTCGGTATTTCCATCGTTTCATGCCCCCTATTATTATAACTGATTTCTTTATGTTTTTGTGTGTTTATCTGCTGAATTTTTCACTTTGATATTTTCACCTGTTTTTCACAGTTTTCATTATAATTTTATTATATTATAATATTGGTATATAAATGGTTGCGGCGGCTTATATCCCTTAATAAAAGGCTTTATTTATTCTCTTCACTCCATCTATCTTATCATCTTTCTTGTGAATTTGTTCAAAGCGAATTGCCGCACTGTCGGTGTGTTTCCTGAATTCAAGTGATTTTCAGCCTGGATCCTGCTTTAGGTTAGACACAGATAACACCTCAGTCTATTTCCCGTTATTCAAGCGTGATTCAGAGTACGGGTATTTTAATACAATGACTGTCACGATCATCTGTTCCCATCACTTCACTTCTATAATTTAAAGGGGATGGGTTTCTTATTTACCGAGAAAATATGTTGATCTCTGTGAGTATTTGTAAGAATATTATTTCTTACCTACTTTGATAAAGGCATTACGCTTCCTATTATGATAAGAGCCGTGATTGATCTTTATTTATGGAATTGATTCCATAAATAAGGGTGCTGCATCTCTCGGTTCATCATATTCATATAGCGCTACTGTTTATATTGGTTAGGGACATCTATTAACATTTATTCATGCCTGATTTTATGATAAAAAATTGCGCTGAACCTCAACGCAATTCTCTGTCTTATGACAGGTTTTCATGATACTGTCGATACAGCTCATTCTTGGAACAGCCGTTTTCCTTGGCAACCTTTTTGATTGCCTCTTTACTGCTGAGTCCGTCCGCAATGTACGCATTGATTTTTTGATACAACAGACTTGGATCGATTTCTTTCTCTAAGTATTCTTGTGCTCCCTTTACAACGAGCACCATCTCACCCTTACAGGAATCCGCAATCTCTGATACCTCTTGAATCGTCCCGCGGATAAATTCCTCATATCGTTTTGTGAGCTCTCTCGCTAAGCACATTTCACGATTGCCGAATACAGCCAACATATTCTTCAGCGTTTTTTGAATACGGTGCGGCGCCTCGTAAAACAGCAGTGTTTGCGGATAATCCTTCAGCTTTTCCAGTTCCTGTATTTGAAGTGAATCCTTCGGCTTCAGAAATCCGTAGAAAAGAAAGGATTGAGTCGGCAAACCGCTGGCAACCAACGCATTCAGCATCGCATTGGCACCGGATATCGGTACAACGGGATATCCCGCTTCGATTACCTTACTTGTTAAACATTGACCCGGATCGGATATCAAGGGATAGCCGGCATCGCTGACAAGCGCAACATGATTTCCCTGTTCCAACAGCTGTAATAAACCTTGGGCGCTTTCATTTTCATTGTATTGATGGTGAGCGATCAGCTTCGTGTGGATATCAAAGTGACTTAAGAGCTTGCGCGTATTTCGCGTATCCTCTGCCGCAATCACATCGACTTGCTTCAACACAGCGATGGCTCTCGGTGTCAACTCCTCTAAATTACCGATCGGTGTCGCAACTAAATATAAGGTCGGCTTTTCCTCTGTAAAGCTTTTTTGTCGTTTCATACTTTGCCTCTGATCCTTAACGCTTTGTGAAATCAATTTCAGGCCACAGCTCTTTAAAGCTTAAAAACTGCACATCCTCTTTATTTTCAATTTTAGCTTGCTGAAGCAGTACGTTTAAACCGGTGATCCGATAACGCTGTCCTTTATATTCAATCTGTGAATTTAACCTCGGCAATCCTTCACGTAATTTTTTATATTGATGATCCTCATATTTTAAGCAGCACATCAGCTTGCCGCACTGTCCGCTCAGCTTTTGAATATTCAGCGCAAGCAGTTGATTTTTCGCCATATTGATGGAAACCACATCAAAATCATTTAAGAATCGGCTGCAGCAGGTTTCCATACCGCACATACCTAAGCCACCGATAATCTTTGATTTATTTCTCGGTCCGATCTGGCGCAATTCAATTCGACATTTGAATTCAGCCGCAAGCTCCTTTAACAGCTCTCTGAAGTCTACTCGCTCATCTGCCACATAGACAAAGATGATTTTACTGCGATCCAGTGTGTATTCGGCTTCGATCAGCTTCATATCTAAATTCAGTTTTTTGATATAGCCGTCGCATACGACCATAGCATCTTTCGCAGCCTTTGCGTTTGCTTCTACATCCTCAATATCCTTTGGCTTAGCTTTTCTTACGATTGGCTTTAATGTCAGTCCGGAGTTATGATTGATATAGGTTTCACATTCCTTCACAATTTCTCCGACCTCTAATCCTCGTATCGTTTCAACGATTACTTGATCGCCAACCTTATAATCTATGGAATCAGTTCCAAAAGTATAAATCTTTTTTGATGCCTTAAAGGAAACAAATGCTACATAAGGGAAGCTCTGTTGCTTCGTCTCTTTGTTATTTGCTTCGCGTTGTTCCTTTGGCTGTTCCTTATGTTTATTAGAATCCTGTTTATGATTGTGCTTATGATTTTGATGCTGATGTTGATTATGATTTTGTTGATTCATAGAATCGCCTCTTTCCTTAACTATCTATTTTAACTATCTATTTTCAGTAACAGGGGTTATTATCAGTTCTGTATATCCGCGGTTCCTCTATTGGATATCGTTTTTCATCCGATAAACCATTTGATCGCACAACAGATTCAGATTCACCGATTTCCACAGCTTATCTCTTGTCGTAAGCAATATCTCAAGCATATGCTGCGGATTGCGATATATGGCTTTTTGTTTATTCAGACAGCGTTGATACAGTTCATGTTGAATAATCGCATTTCCTTTTATCATATCGCGATAAAATGTCATCAGCATTTCTAGGAAATATCGCATGCATTGCTTGCCGTCGATTCTTTTGTTGTCAAAGCCTTCTTTTAACAGTGAAGCGTGTGCTTGATGCAGTGATGTACAGCTTTGTTCAATGAAGCTGAAGAACAGAGCTTGCGCATGTTGATATGCTTCGCTTTCACTTACCGCTTTCATTTCCTGAGGACTGTGAATCATACCGCTCAATAAGTAAGCATCTAATTCCCCCAGCTCCTCTTTACAGAGATTGAAACAGATTTCACTGCTTAACGGGTGAAACGGAATCAGCTGACATCTCGATATTATCGTAGGAAGCAGCCGCTCCAGTTGATCACATAACAAGATCGCTACCATTTGTCCGCTTGGTTCCTCCAAGAATTTCAACAACGAATTCAGTGCATCCGGCGTAGCATTTTCGGCCTGATTAATCATATAGATTTTCTTTCCCGTATGCTCGAGTCCGGTCTTTGCGAATTCATGTTGTAATTTTAGAATATTCTCTTTTTTAATAGATGCCGATGTGCCATCTAAATAAATGAAATCCGTCATCTGATGTTCCTTTATTCTGCGGCAATCTGCACATTCTCCGCAGGCAAAGCCGTCCTCATCGCGATTTGCGCAAAGAATGCTTTGGGCCAATAATTCGGCTCCCGCGCCCTTCGGTGTACCGGCAGGTCCGTGAAATAAATACGCGTGGGCCAGCTTGTCATCCTTTAAGGCATGCGATAATGTACGATAGGCGATCGGCTGTTCCTGCTTCAGCTGTTGTTTATTCATATGCGTGGATAAGCTCCTCACATTTTCTCAATGTTTCCTGAAACACAGTGTCCATATCTGCCTCAGCATCGATCTCATACATGCGCTCAGAAAACATTTCCTTCACTTTTTCATATCCTTCAGCTACGCGACGATGAAAATCGGAAGCCTCTTGATCCATGCGGTCAAGCTCACCTCTAGCAGCTACCCGCTTCATTCCTGTTTCCAATGATACGCTCAAAAATATTGTTGCGTAAGGCATATGCTTTTCAATCGCGAATTCATTGATTCGAAGCACTTCGTCGATTCCGATTCCTCTGCCGATTCCCTGATAAGCCAAAGAGCTGTCGATAAATCGATCGCATAGGACGATTTTCCCCTCTGCCAAGGCAGGCAGAATTTTTTCCACCAAGTGCTGACGACGACTTGCCGCATACAATAATGCCTCGCATCGTGCATCCATCGCCGTATGCTTCGGGTCCAGGATAATTGTGCGAATTTTTTCGGCTATTTCAATCCCGCCCGGCTCTCTTGTATAAATCACAGGATATCCCTTTTCTAATAAAGCATCGTATACTTTTTTAGATATCGTGGTTTTTCCTGAACCGTCGTTTCCTTCAAATGTAATGAATATTCCCTTGTGCATATTATCGCTCCTCACACATGTATCATTATACCATGCTTTGCCTGTTCTTGCTTAATGAAATTGTTTCCTGTCCTGATTATTTTTATCTTTTATGTATATATTTTTTATTTCTGCATAGAATGTTAAATAGGAAAGTACATCTTTCCTGGTATATTATAAATGGCTCATCAAACAGTCATTTAAATATACCTT
>CANSQL010000008.1 GCA_947649125.1 uncultured Erysipelotrichaceae bacterium
CGCCTTTGTGGACTTCCACCACAGAATACGGGCATGCCCGTCATACAAGAAAACAGCAGTAGCTCTGCTGCTATTTATAAATGCGCGGCACACGAGCACTGAGCCAGCATAAAGCCTCATTATTGATCGTATGAGCACAGCGTGACAGTTCATCCACCGGCAACAATACCCCATGATCATAGCCGAACAGCACGACCTCATCACCGCTCTTTACCTCATTAAGCGCACTGACATCTACCATCATCTGATCCATACAAATATTGCCGATAATTTCACAACGTACTCCGTGTACCAGCACCTGCATGCCTTGATTGGAAACGATGCGCGGATAGCCGTCCGCATAGCCGCAGCTTACCGTCGCTATTTTCATGCGCTTTGAAGCGGTATAATTGCGGCCGTAGCTTACACAACAGCCCTTCTCTACCTCACGCACATAGGAAATATTTGCCTTCCATGTCATGATCGGACGAAAGTTCGGCTTTTGATTGGTGATGATTGAATCATCTGCGGTTACACCGAGATGCAAAAGGCCCGGTCTGACATAATCATAGGAAAGCTGCGGATAATTCATGATTCCGTAGCTGTTTTGTAAATGGGTAATGCCCGGATCGATTCCGCTTTCCTTCAGCTCTGTAAGCACCTGATCAAAATAAGCGATTTGATGCTTCGTAAAGGCTAGATCATCACTGTTATTTAAGCTGTCACTGACTGAAAAATGCGAAAAAATTCCTTCGGTTTGAATCTGCGGCAATTGATACATTGCCTTCACCGTATCGATGTCCCATTTTTCTTTTTTACATGAAACACCGAGTCTTGTCATTCCCGTATCCACCTTAATATGGGCATGAATCAATACATTTGCCTGCAGCGCATAGGCAGATAATTCCTGTGCGTACTCATAGGAAATCAGCGTTTGAATCATATTGTATTCATGCAGGTAATGAAAATGGATGCTCGGAGTATAGCCGAGAATCAACACGGGCTCCTCAATGCCGGCCTTTCTCAAATTTAATGCTTCATCAACGCTTGATACCGCAAAAAAATCAACCCCGCATGCCTTTAAAGCCTTAGCTACGGCAACATCTCCGTGTCCGTACGCATTTGCCTTCACAACACCCATGATTTTTGTGGTCGAGGGAATCATTTTACGAATCTCAGCTACATTATGCTTGATATAGCCAAGCTCTACCTCTGCCCAACACCGACTGCTTGAATCCAACATAATACTTTCACCTCTTTATCTAAAGTATATGCGCTTACTCCATCGCTAAATCAATCAAGCGATCGATCAAATCCGGAAATGCGATTCCCGCTTCCTTCATCATGGTCGGATAACGACTTGTCGCAGTAAAGCCCGGAATCGTATTCAATTCATTGAATACGATCGTATGTTCCTTTGTGACAAACATATCTACTCTTGTCATACCCTTACAATTCATTGCGCGATAGGCGCGCTTCGCTAACTGCTGCGCTTCTTGAAACAATTCCTTTGAGATTCGTGCCGGACAATAAATTGCCGAATCACGCATCTCATATTTGCCCTCATAATCAAAAAGTTCCTGACCGATTTCAATTTCATCCACACTGCCGACAAAAAGCTCATCGTTTCCCATAACGGCACAGCCGATTTCAAAGCCTTCGATCGTAGCCTCTAAAATCACCTTGCCCTTGCCGTCATGATAAAATGCGTCCTTTAATGCGACTGTGAATTCGTCAAAATCATGCACCTTATGAACCCCGAAGCTGCTGCCGGCGTTGCATGCCTTAAGAAAGAAAGGCACCTTCAGCTTATCTGCTGCTTCTTGATACAACGCTTTTTCATCGGTTACGCTTTGTTCATATACAGCCATATACGGCGCACAAGGGACATTTGCACGCTCACAAACGATATGCGTCATTTCCTTGTCCATACAAATCGCTGAGCTCATATGGCCGCAGCCGACATACGGTATCTGCATCAGCTCCAGCATTCCCTGCAGCGTTCCGTCCTCACCGTTTTTGCCGTGAAGCACCGGAAAAACACAGTCAATTTCCATCGGCTCATTGACTTTATCCTCATGCAGGATAAAAAAGCCGTGATGCTTATCGGTACAGGCAAGGCCGATCGGCTGATTATCGGGATGCGAAAGCCAGTGATCGTGCTCCAAATCATCGATTGAGCCATGATATAAGAACCAATCGCCTTCCTTTGAAATACCGATCGTGTGAAGCTCATAGCGTTCGCGATTGATCTGTCTTAATAAAGACGCTGTACTATGTAATGACACCGGATATTCGCTTGATTTACCGCCGAATATCACTGCGAGTTTTATTTTTTTCATGTTCTACCTCTATTCCTGTATCAAGGCATCTACGACCTCATCCATTTTCATACTGCGACTGCCCTTGATCAATATCATACATTCCTTGTGTCGATACGGCAATAAATACGCAATCAGCTTTGCCTTATCCGCAAAGTGCTGAACCCGCTTAATGCCTTGATTCAATGCTCCCTGAGCGATATATGCCCCCATATCTCCGTAGGTAAGCACCTCGGCAACCTCATAATCTGCCGTTTGTTTACCGAGCTGATAATGCAGCATATCACTGTTCTCACCTAAGTCCAGCATATCGGCAAGAACCGCAAGCTTATAAGGGACCTCAAAGGAAGCAAGTGTTTCCAGTGCCGCAGCACTGCTTTGCGGATTGGATTTATAGGAATCATTTAAAATAAGTGCTTTATTTGCGCGCATCAATTCATTGCGCATGCCGGTTTTTTCAATCGTATTTAAACCGAACTGGATATCCATATCGGAAAGCTGTAAGGCTCGTGCCGCAATCAATGCGCCGATTGCATTCACTGCCTGATGCTTACCGAGCATATCCATCGTAAAGTGTGCTTCCTCCTCATTCACAGCGAAGGTAATGCCGTTTTCCGTTTGTTTCACATAGGATAAATAAAAATCATTCTCCTCTTGTTCACCGAAGGTTTTAATGCGAATATCACCGCTGATTGCTTCCTTCGTAACCGCATCACGCAGCAGCTTTTGATCACCGTTATAGATCAGCATACCGAACGGTGCAAGACCATGCGTAATTTCAAGCTTTGCCTTTGCGATATTCTCCTGTGTCTTCAGATTTTCCAAATGAGCCGTACCGACATTTGTAATGATCGCAATATCGGGACAAACCATTTTCGCTAAAAAATCGATTTCATTCAGATTTTCCATACCCATCTCAATCACGGCGACCTGCGTATTCTCACTCATGGATAAAAGCGTCAGCGGTACTCCGACTTCATTATTATAATTACCTAAGGTTTTCTGTGTCACATAGCGCTGTGACAGCATTCCCGCCAAAATATCCTTCGTGCTCGTCTTTCCGTTGCTGCCGGTAATTCCGACAACCTTCATCGAAAGCTGACGTCGATAAACACTGGCCAACTGCTGCAATGCCTTTAAGGTATCCTCAACCAAAATCACCGTGATGTTTTCCGGAGGAAACGGTTCATCCTTATTCCAAAGCGTTGCCGCAGCCCCCTTTTGAATCGCCTGCTGCACAAACTCATGTCCGTTATTATTTGCGCCCTTCAGCGGTATATATAAATTCCCTTCTACCACCTTACGCGAATCTATACAAACACCGCATACACGCTTTTGAATATCATCATTTTCGATATAATCGGCATCCAGCATTCGAATTATGCCGTCTACGGAACGAAGTATCATACGCTACATCCTCTCATGTTTCAATTTCTTATTTATTATAGCACAACTTTTCATACTTTTTTCGCAGGACCGTAAAGTTTTTCATTATTTACTTGTAATGCGATGAATATTCTTTAAGCGAATTGAAATCATTCCTTCCTCCTCATTGATAATTTCTACATAATCCGTTGTCTGCATAAAATCAATCGGAATAATAAGCTCGATTCCCTTATCCGTTTTAATACGCTGTACGCGATCCGCCTTATTCACCGTTACATGCTCAATCGGGATTGCCGCTTCAATGCCTTCCTCTTTCAACTCTTGTGTAAAACGCTTTTTCGCCAACGGCTGTGCTTCAAAGACCATAGCGGCAATTTCCTCAGGCTTTAACGGCTCTTCCTGTTCCAGTTGTTCCTTAATGACCTGCTTCATCTTACCCTTCACATCAACACTTTCCAACTGATATTCATCGATTAAATCGTCACAGACCTTGTTCATCGTATGAATGGCCTCACGATAGGATGCAGGCGCATTCAAATGAAAGATGACATCATTATAAAAACAGCATTTCTTCGCTTCGATTTCCACCTTTGTCTCAATCGTACTGACCTCTAAATCACTGACACAGATAAAAAAGGCTGCATCTTTTTTCAGCATTGAAGGAGACAGGGTGATACAATTTTCAATCGTTACTGCGGTCGTTTCGCCCGTTTGCGAAAGCTGATGCGTATAAGCAATCGAATGGCTGTTATCCAAGCCGACGATATAACGCTGTCCCTCATATACAAGCTCAGCCATCAACATATCACCGGAATGATATTGTGCGAATTTACGCTTCGCATGAAAAATATGCGTCGTAAGCCGATGTGATAGTTCGATAAAGCTGATTTCCTGATTCTTCCATTCTTGAAGCAGCGCTGTCAGCTCCTCTTTTTCCTGAATCCTTCCGGTCTTTTTCTGCGGACTTGTGAAAAGTCGGCTGATTTTATGTTCCAGCATATCATTGACCTCATCACTTAAGCTCATGCAGGCATCACTTAAAATCAATCGATCGCTCGAAGGCTCCATAATATGCGTAATTACTTTATCAATTGTAAGCATCGTATTCCTCCCTTTTGCTTCACCATTATAAACTATTTCCGCATAATTTAACAGCGTTGATTGAATTTCAACCAACGCTGTACATTACGTATTACATGATTTTCCCTGCATCATTTTTTCCGTATTCATATAATTCCGATATCGTGACAAGCTGATAGCCCATTTCCTGCAGCTTCGGAATCAATATAATCGCCGCCTCTGCCGTAGAAGCATAAAGATCGTGCATTAATATGATATCGCCGTCCTTGACCTCCTTCACCACCTTATTAACGATCGTTTCCGCATTGCGCGAGCGCCAATCCTCGCTGTCGATCGTCCAAGTCACAAGCTTTTTGCCCTGTGCACACTCCATGACTGTTTCATTTTTTGAGCCGTAGGGCGGTCGAATGATTTTCGGATAGCGATTGGTAACACTGAATATCGATTCCTGTGTAGCACTGATTTCCTCCTCGATATTTGCCTTAGATAATGTCGTCAACTGCTTATGCGAAAATGTATGATTGCCGATTTCATTGCCCTCTAAGATCATGCGCTGAAGCAGCTGTGGAAAATCATCGGCACGTGAGCCTAACACAAAGAAGGTAGCCGAAGCCTGATGCTCCTTTAAGCAATCAAGAATCGCACTTGTATATTTTAACGTCGGTCCGTCATCAAACGTCAATGCGACCATCGGCTTATCCTTGTCAAGCTGCTTCACCGGCTCATTCAAGACATCCTCATAAGGCACAACAACGCTTTCCTCTTCCTGTTCCATCGAAATATGATCCTTCATCTCCTCATAGGATACCTCGACATAAGCACTTCGATCCAGTACCGTATGCGCATCAAAATAAAAAACCATTTCTTTTTTACGCAGAATCAAGCGATCAAAATTATGGGCGGAAGCAGCGGTATGAATCACAAACGATTTTGTGTTGCATTCCTTCGGATATTGCGCCTTCAGCTTAGTCTGAATGATTTCACTGAGCTTTTCGGTAGCTTCTTGATCGAATAAATCCTCATAAGTCATAAAGTGTTCCTTTTTTAAATCATAGATCATCGTTTCAATCACTTCACTTTGTTTTCGATGATTGATAAAAATATCAAGCTTGATTGAAATATAGCGATCATCTTTAATATAAGACTGGTAATCAACATTTAATTCCGCTCTGTTTGTTTCAGAATCAAACGGTTGCGAAGTAAAATCACGCTTATAATGCGCAAGCGTTTGGTTTATCCTTTCATCCACATCCTTGATATTTGTTTTCGGATAAATCAGATTTATCACATACGTATCCTCATATTCTTTTTCATGTACACTTTCACCGAATTCATGATGAACGCTTTGATGACTGCCGCTGATCACACTTGTTTTGGCACAGGCACAGAAAAGACAAGCTGATAAAACAATAATAAAAGCACTTTTTTTTCTCATGGTATCACCTTTTTCGTTCTATTATATGGGAATCAATGAAATAAACATGCTTATTTTTGATGAAAAAAATTGTATTTATAAGCATTTCGGTATATCATATAGGTTGAATTTGAAAGTAGGAATGTTTATGGAAAAAGAAAAAATGATAAATATAGCTGTGATTGCCCATGTTGATGCAGGTAAATCAACACTGGTCGATGCGTTTTTAAGACAGAGTGATGTATTTCGTTCCAATGAAAAGGTCGTGGATTGTATTATGGATTCCAACGATCAGGAACGAGAGCGCGGAATTACGATTTACTCTAAAAACTGCAGTGTCATTCATGACGGTGTGAAAATCAATATTGTCGATACTCCGGGACATGCGGATTTCTCCAGTGAGGTAGAGCGAATTATTCGTACCGTTGATACGGTAATACTGCTTGTGGATTCCAGTGAAGGACCGATGCCGCAGACGCGCTTTGTCTTAAGCAAAAGCTTAGAGCTCGGATTAAAGCCGATTTTATTGATTAATAAAATCGATAAGAAGGATCAAAGAGCACAAGAGGTTGTCGATGAGGTATATGAGCTGTTTTTAGACTTAAATGCGAATGATGAACAGTTGGATTTCCCGATTTTATACGGAATCGCGCGTGAAGGTATCGTACAGTATGATATGGATACCCCGAGTGATTCGATTGAACCGCTGTTTAAAACGATTTTGAAGCATTGCGAGGTATATCCGGATAAGGACAAGGAGCCGCTGCAGCTGCAGATTTCGGCACTGGCTTATGATGATTATATCGGACGATTGGGAATCGGAAGATTATATCAAGGCATTTTAAAGCCGCAGATGCAGGTGCTTGTATGCGATGACAACGGACATGAGCGTGTGAAGCAGACCTCACAGATTTTTGTCTATCGCGGACTTTCCCGTGTATCTGTAGAGGAAGCACACAGCGGTGATATCGTTGTCGTAGCGGGTATTGCCGATATTTCAATCGGAGAAACACTTTGTTTAAAGGATCAGCCGCTGCCGATGGCAAGCATTGCGATCGAGGAGCCGACCTTAAGTATGAATTTCTTAGTTAATAAATCGCCGTTTGCGGGCTTAAGCGGTAAGTTTGTGACATCACGCAATATCAAGGAACGCTTAGAGAAGGAATTAGAAGTCAATGTCGGCTTAAAGGTCGAGGCAACCGACAGTGCCGACTGCTTTAAGGTCAGCGGACGCGGTGAGCTGCATATTTCGGTATTGATTGAGGAAATGCGCCGCGAGGGATATGAACTGGCCGTTTCCAAGCCGGAGGTCATTCTCCATAAGGATGAAAATGATAAGACGGTAGAGCCGATCGAGGAGGTCATTGCGCTTGTACCGGAAGAATACAGCGGTACGGTAATCAATAAGCTCAATTTACGCAAGGGTACCATGATCGATATGAATGAGGAAGGCGGTTATTGTCGCATCGTATATGAAGCGCCGACCCGCGGTCTGTTGGGCTATCGAAGCGAATTTATCAATGATACAAGAGGTGAAGGAACGCTTGTCCGCCGCATTGCCGGATATACGCCTTATAAAGGAGAAATCCCGCAGCGTGCCAACGGCGCCATGATTTCCACCGAAACAGGCAAGGCCATGACCTATGCGCTGTGGAATCTGCAGGAGCGCGGCATGTTGTTTATCCATCCTCAAACAGAGGTATATGAGGGTATGATCATCGGAGAATCCGCACGCAACATTGATTTAGATGTCAATCCGCTGAAAAACAAAAAGCTGACCGCAATTCGCTCCAGCGGCAATGATGAAGCGATGCGCTTAACTCCGCCGCGAGAAATGACGCTTGAGGAAGCACTGGAGTGGATCAATGACGATGAGCTTGTTGAAATCACACCGGATATGATTCGCCTGCGTAAAAAGGGCTTAAAGCCTCAGGAGCGCCGTCAGTATTATCGTGAAAAAATGAACGCAGATACACCGATCGAGGAATAATTCTAAAGGCTCAGCGAGTTTATCGTTAAGCCTTTTCTTTTGATGCACCGTAAAAAAGCTTGCACAATCGTATTGTTTGATGTATCATAATAAAGTAAATATGCGTTTGATAAAGGATAAGTAGCGGAATCAAGCTTCCTTTACAGAGAGATTGACATCAGCTGAGAGTCATTCAAAGCAATTCCGATGAATTGGACCTTTAAAGCATGGCATTGCCCGGCAGCACCGTTATCGCTGAGAGCTGTTTTTACAGAAAGCCGGGTGGCACCACGTATCAAATACGTCCCAGTAAGGGGCGTTTTTTTATTTCAAAGGAGGAAGCATATGAAAAGAATGTTAAGCGGCATCAAGCCGACAGGCAGACTTACACTTGGAAATTATATCGGCGCAATTCGCCAGTTTCTGGAATATCAAAACGATTACGAGTTGTTTATTTTTATCGCCAATATGCACGCGATTACCGTTCCTATCGATCCTAAGGAGCTGAAACAAAACACCAAGGATTTGATTGCGTTATATATGGCATGCGGTCTTGATTCTGAAAAAACAACACTGTTTCTGCAGTCGGATCTGCCGCAGCATACGGAATTAGGATGGATTTTGACATGTCATTCCTATATGGGTGAATTACAGCGAATGACCCAATATAAGGATAAATGCGCTAAACAGGAAAGCGGCATCACTGCCGGTCTGTTTACTTATCCGGCATTAATGGCAGCCGATATTTTAATGTATGATGCCGATTATGTACCGGTAGGAGTCGACCAGAAGCAGCACGTTGAATTGGCTCGTAATTTAGCCGAGCGCTTCAATCATCGCTACGGTGACAGCTTTGTCGTGCCGGAACCGATCGTACCTAAGGTAGGCGCTAAAATCATGTCCCTGCAGAATCCGACTAAGAAAATGAGTAAATCCGAGGAAAATCCTAAGGGAACGATTGATTTGTTGGATGAACCGAGCGTTGCCCGCAAAAAAATCATGTCCGCCGTAACGGATTCCTTAGGCATCATTCAATATGATCCGGAAAATCAACCCGGACTCGCCAATCTTTTAACGATTTTATCTTCCTTAAGCAACGAGCCGATTGATTCTATCGTAAATCGTTTTCAAGGCAAGGGCTACGGTGATCTGAAAAAAGAGGTCGCTGAGGCCGTATATAACTTCTTAAGTGAGCTTCAGGCAAAATATCGTGAAATCATCGCAAGCGGCAAAATCGATGAAATCATACAGGCAGGCAATGAAAAAGCCGGTAAAATTGCCTATAAAAAGGTCGCTAAGATCAAGCGCAAGCTGGGGTTAAGTATTCAAAAGCGTTAAAGCCGGGTGAAATTAAATCGGAAGTTGTCTGACTTCCCTTTATCAATACTATATTAAAAAAGGCATCGGATATCATTTTGGTTATCCTTTGCCTTTTCATTTATGCCGATACTTTGAAATCTGACTATTCTATCTGTAAGGTACCGTTCTCATGAGCGACATTCTTACCGTCTTTTGATGATACTACTTCAATATGATAGTGAATTTTATGATCCTCACCTTTCTTCATCTTTTCTAACTGCAACTTATAATCCGCCAGCATACCCTTATCTGTAATCATTTCTGAATCAATGGGCGCATCGATAACTAAATCCTCATTAATATTCCAATCAAATTTATCAACCACAAGATACGGTTCATCGTATTGCAGATTATATAAGCTGATTGTTACTGTATATGATGAGGAATATAGTTCTGTACTGTTGTAAGCTTTACCTTTCTCATTCAAATAGATTTTAGTTTTTAAATGATCGTCATCGTACACCAAAGGATCCATATGAATAAATTCTGAATCAATATTCAATTCCTTTTCATATACACTATTAATTTCCGTTTTCGGCTTTATTATTACCGGTGCTGTTTTATTTCCCATCTGATCGGATACATAAAAACCGATAAATCCCCCGATCATAAATGTACCTATCAGCGAAATTATAAGAATACTTTTGTTTTTTTTCATAACCATATCCCCTTTCTATGGTAAAGGATATCATTCTAAAGCGTTATTTTATTTAACATTAACAAGATAAGCTTTATTTCATGCTTCATTACGGCTTATTTATAAAACAGCTCTCTATTTTTCATGTAATCCTCCGAGGTAACCAGCGATTCTATTACCGTCAGCCTTTGAATACACTTCAATGCGGTAGGTGATTTCGTGTTCCTCACCCTTTTTCATAGCTTCTAACTGTTTATTAAAGTCTTTCTGCATATCTTTATCAGTGATTTTGTTTAAATCAAGAGCCGCATCAATATCTAAAATATCTTCAATATTCCAGTTTATATCATCCAAAGTAAGATATGGATTTTCAAATTGATTGTTGATCAAGCTGATTTTTATCGTATATTGGGTTGAAAATAACTCAGTGGCATTATATATTGAACCCTTGTCATTCAATTGAACCTTAGTTTTTAAATGACTGTCATCATATACCAAAGGGTCTACCTCTAAAAAATCAGGATCAATATTCAATTCTTTTTTAGGAATATCAACCGTTTCAATGACAGGTTCTTTGTTTGAACTGCTTTCAGATAATAAATAACCGCCGAGACTGCCGATAATAAATGTAGAAACAAATAAGATCATTGTCCGTTGTATCTGCTTCGTCATAAGGAAAGCCTCCTTCCAAGCACTGTTATGAAACCGCTTTCTTTAATTAAAGTATACATATGAAATACTTAAATGTCAATCAATATAACATTTATCGCAAAAAAAGTACACCGAAATGTACTTTTTTGTTAAATCATGTGCGACGATCAAAACGATGTCTGCATTTGGCGCATGTGATTGTGATTTCACCCCTGCCCTTCGGTACTCTTAAGCGCTGCTTACAATTCGGGCATGTAAAATAACGATGGGTACGAAAATCACGAAGCCGCTCTTTTTTATCCTTCAGCCAACGCTTTACCGGTCGATAATACTTCAGAAACAATTCATTTTCTGCCCTTCTTTTACTGAAATTTTTAGAAAAGATTCTAAAATAACAGGCTACCAATACGATGATATAAATATAAATCATATAGGGAAAGCGCAGAAACAGATTTAAAACGGTCAAAAAGATATATACACCTAACAGAAACATGCTCAACTGATCGACACCGTAACGTCCGTACAGCAAGCGCTGCAGCCATTGTCTCATAACCTCATCTCCAATCGCTGTTATTATAGCACAGTTGCGTGCAGAAAGAAATGAATGCCCTCACGCTAATCAACGTCATGCAGAATCAATGCTTCATATTCGCCGTTGCGATAATGAAGCGATATGCGATCGCCCTTACCAGCATTTCCTTCAATGATTTTATGCGCTATTACATTCTCAATCGTTCTTTGAATATAACGCTTCATCGGACGAGCACCGTAAACAGGATCGACCCCCTGCTCGGCAATCGCAGCATACACTGCATCGTCCACGAAAAGCTGCATATCCTTTTGTGCCAAGCGCTCACTCAACTCATTCATAAACTTATGAGCAATTTTTTGCAGCACATCATCGCTCAATGAATTAAATACGATGATTTCATCGATGCGGTTGACGAGTTCCGGCTTAAAGAATTGCTTGACCGCCTGCATATAGCTCGCTTCTCTTGTTTCCTCGGCATCAAAGGCATACTGTGAGCCAAGATTGCTTGTCATGATCAACAGCGTATTTTTAAAGTCTACGGTTACACCCTTGGAGTCGGTAATTCTGCCGTCATCTAAAATCTGCAGCAATACATTGAATACATCGGGATGTGCCTTTTCCACCTCATCAAATAGTACGATGGAATACGGATTGCGGCGTACCGCTTCACTCAGCTGACCGCCTTCCTCATAGCCGACATAGCCCGGAGGAGCACCGATCAAGCGTGAAACACTGTGCTTTTCCATATATTCACTCATATCAATGCGAATGATATGACTTTCGCTGTCAAACAGCTGTTGCGCCAAAGCCTTTGCGACCTCGGTTTTTCCGACACCTGTGGGTCCTAAAAACAGAAAGCTGCCGATCGGACGATTCTCATCCTGTATCTGTGCCTTGGAGCGCAAAATCGCATCACTGACTAAAGCTAAGGCATGATCCTGTCCGACCACACGCTTACCTAACGCCTCTTTCAGCTGTAACAGCTTCGCTCGCTCACTTTCCACCAAGCGACTCACTTCAACTCCGCTCCAACGGGAAACGATTTTGGCGATGACCTCTTCGTTCACTGTTTCCTGAATCAAGGCATCCTCTCTTTCCTTTTCCTGTTGATTGGCTATCAGCTTCTGCAGGTGCGGGATCGTTTCATACTGTAAGCGTGCCGCATCCTCATAACGTGCTTCATTTTGTGCCTGTTCCAAATCCAGCTTGGCCTTTTCCAGCTGTACCTTAGCGTTTTTGCCCGCCTCCAGTTCCGTTTTTTCATCCTCCCACTTTGTATACAATTCATCCTTTTGCGTGTTCAATTCTACTAATTCCTTACGAATATCCTCACGTCTTTCAACTGCCTTTTTATCATTTTCCTGCTTCAATGCCGTTTCCTCGATCTGAAGCTGCATGATTTTACGCTGCAGCGCATCAAGCTCCTGCGGCATTGATTCCATTTCTACCCGAAGCGTCGCGCATGCTTCATCAATCAAATCGATTGCCTTATCGGGTAAAAAACGATCGGTAATATAGCGATTGGATAACACAGCCGCAGCGATGATCGATTCGTCAAGAATCTTTACGCCGTGATAGGATTCAAAGCGATCCTTCAAGCCGCGAAGAATGGAAATCGTATCCTCTACGGTCGGCTCCTTTACCATAACTCTTTGAAATCTGCGCTCTAAAGCTGCATCCTTTTCAATATACTGACGATATTCCTGAAAGGTCGTCGCACCGATACAGCGCAGTTCCCCTCTTGCCAACATCGGTTTCAACAGATTCGCCGCATCCATAGAGCCTTCTGTTTTACCGGCACCGACCAAATTGTGCAGCTCATCAATAAACAGAATAATGCCGCCCTCTGCCTGCTTCACCTCATTTAAGATTGCCTTTAAGCGCTCCTCAAATTCACCGCGATATTTTGCCCCCGCAATCAAAGCACCCATATCCAATTCAATTAAACGCTTTTCCTTTAAGGATTGCGGTACATCGCCCTTCATAATACGCCAAGCGATTCCCTCAACAACAGCGGTCTTACCGACACCCGGCTCACCGATCAGCACCGGATTGTTTTTTGTCTTACGTGATAAAATCTGAATCACACGACGAATTTCATCATCACGCCCGATGATCGGATCCACCTTGCCGCTTTTTACCTCCGCAACTAAATCACGGCCGTATTTGCTTAAGGCTTCGATATTGTTTTCAGCACTTGGACTGTCCATTTTCATCCCTCCTCTGCGTTTCAGTTCCTCTTCTTTACATTGTTCTTCCTTTAACTGAAATGCTTTTACAAGCTGTTTCGATATATACGATTTATTAAACATCAGCGCAATCCATACTGCCGCTGTACTCAGATATCCTTCATTTACGGATTCGCTCCATTTTTCTGCCTTCGCAAAGCTTTGAGCCGCTTCATTTGACAGCTGCGGATTCGCACTGCTGCTTACCGCAATATGTGCCATCTCACCTTGAATCATGCTGAGTGCCTGCTGCTTATCAAGCGCAAGGCGCTGATACAGACCGTCCAGCACATCATCCTCAAATATCGCCTGCAGTAAATGAATGGTATCTACGGTAGAATGAGAATGCTTCTGACTGATTTCCACCCCTCGCATGAGCAGCTTCTGCAGCTTTTCCGACATCTTTTCATAATTCATACTAAGACCTCCTTTTTAGCACTCTTGTTTATCGACTGCTAAATATAGTATAACACGTTTTTTAGCAGTGTCAACACCAGAGTGCTAATTTTGTCATTCTTTTTTTAATGCTCTGTTATCAGTATGAATAGCTTTTGATGCTTTTACTCTGAATCAGCCTTCTTAAAATAAAAAAATCGCCCGGACTGTGACGATGATCGGAAGGCTTATCCTTCCTCTTTCAATGATTTCGGCAGCTTCGAGCGATGCTGCAGATGAATACCGATATGACCGATTCCCAAGATAAGTGCTGCGATAAATAAAAACAGATTGCGTCCGTAAATCGCAAGCAATAAAAGGACGATAACAGGAAGCACGGCACCGGGAATCGGGATAAAAAACATATCGCCGTAAAAATCCTGCATCGTCTGTTCACTGTGAAAATAACGAATCCAAAACCATTCATACAGCAGCATCAGCAGGAATGCAATAAGTAACAGTAAAGTGTTCATTGAAATTTCATTAATATTAAAATCATCAAACACCAATACAAGACAAGTAACACTGACCTCACCGATACGCTCTAAGCAAAGCAAAAGCTTATTTTCATTTTTCACATAGCATTCGTAGTTTTTCGGTTGATGCTTGGTCCAAATGAAATTGGGAATCATCAGCATCAGTAAAAAGATTGCACCGATATAAGAAAAACCGAAATTAAAACTCATGATATCATCTCTTTTCTATCAACAATCGATAATTAACAATAAAGTCTTTTACACGCAGCTCCTTATTATCATACCTTTATTAAGCAAGCTCTTTTTTATTATAGCATATCGATCAGCAAAGCAGCTATCACTTTTCTGTTTGCATTTTTAAGCAAACTATTTACACAAAATAACAACCGTAAAATATCTGATTTTACTTTTATAAAGGGCAGTGTTATAATGAAGCTATCAAGGAGGACTATACAGATGAATGTGAATCCATTAAAGCAAATTGTAACAAAACAGAAGCAAGGAGAAAGCGTTGGCATTTATTCCTGCTGCAGCGCCAATGAATATGTTATTGAGGCTGCCGTTGCCGCTGCGAAAAGAGATCATTCCTGCGTATTGATTGAGGCAACTGCGAATCAAGTAGACCAAAACGGCGGTTATACCGGAATGACACCGCAGAAATTCAAGGAGTTTGTATACGGTATTGCCGAAAAAGTCGGTTTTACTACCGATCGTATTTTCTTGGGCGGAGATCATTTAGGACCGCTGACATTCGCTTCTATGAATGAAAAGGAAGCTATGGAAGCTTCCGAGGAGCTTGTACGTTGTTATGTAGCGGCAGGCTTTACGAAAATCCATATCGATACAAGCATGAAGGTGGCAGACGATGATCCGAATACGCGCTTAAGCGATGAAGTGATCGCACGCCGCGGGGCTCGCTTGGCACGTGTTTGTGAGGATACCTATCAGGAGCTTGTAAAGCGTGAGCCGAACGCAATTCGCCCTGTTTATATCGTGGGCAGCGAGGTTCCGATTCCGGGCGGTGCCCAGGATCCGAATGCCGGTATGCAGGTAACTCGCGTTGAGGATTTCAAGGCAACAGTTGACGCTTTCCGCAAGGCATTTGAAAATGAGCATTTGGAAACGACTTGGGAGGATGTCATCGGTGTCGTAGTTCAACCGGGTGTTGAGGAAAAGGATGCCGGCTGTACGGAATATGACCGTGCGAAAGCGGCTGAGCTGATGGCTTCGATCAAGGATTTCCCTAACCTTGTATTTGAAGGTCATTCTACCGATTATCAGACGAAATATAAGCTTCGTGAATTGGTAGAGGACGGAGTCGGCATTTTAAAGGTCGGTCCTGGCATGACTTATGCGATGCGTGAAGCACTGTTCGCACTAAGCTATATGGAAGAAATGATGTTCCACGGTCGTGAGGACGAGGCAAGTCACTTTATCGAGGTATTGGAAAAAGCGATGATGGCTGAACCGAAAAACTGGCAGAAGCATTACCACGGTGATGACAATGAGCTTTGGTTCAAGCGTAAATTCTCCTTCTCCGATCGCAGCCGCTATTATATGCCGAATCCCGAAGTAGCTGCCGCAAAGGAAAAGCTGATTGCGAACTTACACAAGGAAGGCATTTCATTGGCTGCATTGTCTCAGTTTATGCCGATTCAGTATACAAAAGTACGTGAAGGTAAATTAGCGAACGATCCTGAAGCATTGATTTTAGATCGTATCACAAATACGATTGATGAATATTTATTCGCATCTCATCAGGAAGCATTATTCTAATCACAAAAACGAGTCTTTGACAAATAAAGACTCGTCTTTTTTATCTGCTTCATACAGTTAAATCACCGCTTTTGAAATCACACAATTAAACATATTGAATTGAAATTTTTACGATAGCGAAGCAGTATACTGTAGTCAGATAAGGAAATCCTTATCTAACTCCTTTCTTTCTAATTTTCATAACTATTTCTTTCCTTTAAAAAATATAGATGTGCATCCTA
Organism: uncultured Erysipelotrichaceae bacterium; assembly: GCA_947649125.1. GTDB lineage: Bacteria > Bacillota_I > Bacilli_A > Erysipelotrichales > Erysipelotrichaceae > C-19. The sequence goes on from CANSQL010000008.1 coordinate 16,465, forward strand.
CACATCTATATTTTTATTTTATAGTAATGCTTCGATATTGGCCTGAAGCGCTGCCGCCGGCTGATAGCCCTGAAGCTGTTTTACCGCCTGTCCGTTTTTAAACAAAATCATTGTCGGTACCGACATAATGCCGAAGCGCATTGCCAAGTCTGAGCTTTCATCTACATCAACCTTTATGATACGTGGATTTCCGTTCCATTTTTGATCGAGCTCCTCTAATACGGGCCCCAGCATTTTACAGGGACCGCACCATGTTGCGAAAAAATCAACCAATACATTAGCTTCTTCACGGATAATCTGATCAAATTCTGTGCTGTTTACTACCTGCATATAATTACCTCCTGTTTCATTCTTTTATAGTATACCACAATGATATGAAAAAGCATCTCATTTGCCCTAAATTGCCAAATATTTCATAAGCGTATTCGCGATTCCGTCATTTTCATTAGACGGACAAACGATATCTGCATAAGCCTTCACCTGCTCAAGGGCATTTTCCATCACAACGGCTGTACCTGCCGTTTTCAGCATCTCAATATCATTTTCTCCGTCTCCGAAGGCTATGACATCAGCTGTATCAATATGCAGCTGTTCACAAAGCATGGTCAAGGCATTTCCCTTTGATACACCCTTTTCCATAATTTCCAGATATGCGGGACTTGTCAGACCGAGCCAATAATCCTGCCCCAGTGCTGCCTGAAGCTGCGACAGTTTTTCCCTCAATACAGCTGCCTCATGAATAGCCGCTATCTTATTTAGGCCCTGTGGGTATTCCTCACCGCTTTGGATCATATATTGATTCGGATATCCCTCGCGATTATCAAAAACGATAGAAAAGGCTCCGGCAGTCCAAGGATAATCCTCGGGAAGCTGATGCTTACGACGATATTCCTGCTTCAGCGCGATCAGTGACTTAGGAATATAATCATACAGACTGTCATCACCCAAGCCCATGATTTCAACCTCAAACGGCTTTAACGCATTGAATATTTTTATCGCATCGGCTTTTTTCAACTCGTGATAGCGTGTTCTTTTATCATTTGCCAAATCATAGACAGCCGTACCGTTTACCTCAATCAAATAACCGCCGTATTTCGGCATTTCTAATTCCTGTGCATACTGCATCAGCTTACGATAGCTTCTGCCGCTCGCTAAAACAAGTCTTACTCCTTGTTTTTGTGCTTCTATTAATATATGCTTTGTTTTCGGTGATATCGTATTATCACTTTTCAACAAAGTACCGTCCATATCTGTCGCAATTAATTTTATCATATAAAATCCTCCGCTATGATTATACTTTAAATTCTGATTTTTAAAAAGACTTGCGCATCCTTTTTCTTTTTGTTATACTGTCGCTATGAAAAAAACTGTTAAAACAAATGCGATGCGCATATTAGATCAAGCACATATTCCCTATGAGGTCTATACGTACCCTCATGAAAATATGCCTGTAGACGGTATCCATGTAGCGAAACAGCTGAATGAGCCGGTACAATGTGTATTTAAAACACTGCTTACTGCGACAGCGGAGCATCATTATTATGTATTCGTACTTCCGGTTCATTTAGAACTCGATTTAAAAAAATGCGCAAAGGCTGTCAATGAAAAACGAATCGAAATGCTGGCAATGAAAGAACTGCAGGCAGTCAGCGGTTATATTCGCGGCGGCTGTTCCCCGGTCGGGATGAAAAAAAGCTTTCCTACCGTATTTCATGAAACAGCACTCAGCCATGATCTGATTTATGTGAGCGGCGGCAAGATCGGTTGTCAGATCGCATTCGATCCGAAGCAGATTATTGCATTTATTCATGCGAAAACGGCGGATATCGCAAAGGAGCCTTAGGCTTCTTTTTTATTCGATAAAAAAAGCTGAAGCCTCCTTACAGATTTTCCAGCATTTTCATACATCCGTCTACAACACAGTTTAACGGCTTTTCCGCTACATATACAGGGATTTTCAATTCCTGCTTCAGCAGCTCGTCAAAATCCTTCAGTAAAGCGCCTCCGCCCGTCAGCACAAGTCCGCGTGTCATGATATCGGCAGCTAATTCCGGCGGCGCAACGTCCAATACAGTTTTACATGCCTTGACGATTTCCATTAGGCTTCCTTCAATACATTGCGCAATCTCATTAGAGGTAACCTGTACCGAAACAGGCAGACCGCTTGTTAAATCTCGTCCGCTGACATTGACGGTAATGATGTCCTTTTCACGCTGTAAAGCACAGCCGATTTCGATTTTCATCTTTTCGGCGCTCATTTCTCCGATAGAAAGCTTCTTTTCAATACGCATAAAATCGATAATATTTTTATTCAAACGATTTCCCGCTACCTTGATCGATGCCGAGCATACGATATCACCGAGGGAAATTACCGCAACATCGGTAGTTCCGCCTCCCATATCCAAAACAAAGCTGGCCAACGGCTGTCCGATATCCAAGCCGGCACCGACTGCCGCAACCTTTGGTTCTTCTTCGATATACACCTTTTTCGCACCGGCATGATAGGCACAGTCTCTGATCGCATTTCGCTCAACGCTTGTGATATTGGTAGGACAGCAAATCAAAATCACGTTTCTTGTGAACATCTTTTTCAAGTTACACTTTTTAAAGAAATGTGCCAGCATCATATCAGTTGCCTCATAATCCGCGACAACACCGTCCTTTAACGGATAAATGGATACCATGTTTTTAGGAGTCTTGCCGACCATTTCCTTTGCCGCTTGTCCGGCCGCAATACATTTTTTAGATTCCGTATCGATCGTAATTACGCTCGGTTCATTAACGATGACGCCTTCTCTTTCGGCACATATCAATAGATTCGTCGTACCCAAATCAATTCCTATCTTTTTTACCATGATTGATGCTCTCCTTACTATTACCTTATTATGTTTGCCATTTGTATGAATATTATAACACTAAGACTGAATCAAAGTCATTTTTATTTCCATAATTTTCATCATTGTCAAATGTGAAGGATATTATTTTAAAGTTACCTTTATTTTGGAACTCTTATCTATTTTTAAACCGACCTTAACGCTTTGTTTTGTTACACTGCCGCTTCCTTCAACCGTGATCGGTATTTTAGTGATTTCGCCGTACTGCTTCACATCCTTTAAGGACCAGCCTGTCATATTCGGCATCGTTATATTGTTTCCGTCACTTAATAAAAATACATTCTGTTTCGTTGACACATTTTCCTGAGGTAACGGATACTGCCTGATAATGCTTGATCCGTCTCCGATTATCACCTTTTTTACCCCGTAGGACTTCAATTTTTCATTCACGTAATCTAATGAATGATTCACCAGTGACGGCATTTCATATTCCTGCCAGTTATTGTAGGATTCATCGTTATCGGCAGAGCCTGCTTCTCCTTTGACCCCTGTAGCGATCAAGGCTTGGCGAAAAGCGTTTTGATAAGGACCGCCGGTATATGTCATATAATCACTACTTTCAAACACATAGTACATCATTACCTTAGGATCGTCATAAGGTGCAGCCCCCAAAAAGGAATTGGCATAAAGACCGCTTGTATACTGACCGTTTGTCGCAATTTCGCCTGTTCCGGTCTTTCCGATTACTTCAACATCATCCATATGATATCGATTATATGCACCGCCCATATTAGGATCATTCACGACTCGATACATCAAATCCTTCATTTTATCCGAGGTTTCCTTTGAAATCGGTGTTCCCACTACCTCAGGTGAATATTCCTCAATTACTTCACCGTTATAGCTGTTCACAATTTTATCAATAAAATAAGGCTTCATCATTTTGCCGTCATTAAATAAAGCTGTATATGCCTGAACGATCTGCATTGCCGTAACACTGGAGCCTTGTCCGAAGCCTGTTGTCAGCTTTTCAATCGGCCATGTGAAGTTTTTCACACCTGTTGCTTCATTTTCAACGCCCACAAGCTTCACCGGCTGAAAAAAATGAAAACGCTCTAAATATTCTTCAAATATGTTTGTCGGTAAATACTTTGTCAACAGCTCACTGATTCCGACATTACTGGAACGCGCAAATCCTTCCTCAAAGGTGATGGTACCATAGTCTTTTTCCAAAGCATCTAAGATAACCTCCTGCGCTTGTGCCTTACTTGAAGCTCGATAAGCTTGTCCGTTTTCATCAACGCCCATATAGAAGCGCCCGCTCTGATAAGTTTTACCTTCCGGATAATTCCCGGAATCAATCGCAGCCGCATAGGTGATAGACTTCATAATGGAGCCCGGCTCATATACGGAATCACTTAAAATATTCTGATAAGTTTTAATATCGCGCTGATTCAAGTCAAAGGTAGGATAAGCAGCATAACCCAGAATGCGGCCTGTTTCTACCTCCATGATTACTCCCCATGCGCGCTTCGCTTTGAAATCCTTCATCGTTGTCTCCAAGCATTTTTCAAGTGCGACCTGAACATTTTTATCCAGCGTTAAATAAACATCATTGCCGTCAACAGCCTGTGAGGTCACATGCTTGGTTCCCGGCAGCACCGTTCCGCTCGCTGAAGCACTGTAGCGTTCCTCACCGTCTTTTCCTTTCAAGTATTTATCCAGTGTATTTTCGATTCCCATTCGTCCCACAACACGCTGTTGTTCCTCATCGTATTGTGCATAACCGATCAAATAAGATGCAAACTTACCGTTCGGATAAAAGCGCTGACTCGATTTCGTAAACTCGATGCCGGGAAGCTCCAAAGCATCGATTGCCTCTTTTTGCGTCGTAGTCAGATTTTTGCCCTTTAATCCGAATTCGGTCTGATACATATTACCGGCCTGTGCAATTTCAAAATAATTCATCATTTCCTCAACACTCATTTTCAGCATCGGGGCGAGCTTTTCCGATGTCAGCTTCGCATCACTGACATATTCGGGAACATCACCGATACCGGTATGTGAGGGATCCAATATCGCATAGATCGTATAAGTATCCACATCCTGCGCAACGATTTCCTTATTGCGGTCGTAAATAATACCGCGATTCGCACTGATGATTCTTGTGCGCTCTGCCGAACTGCTGTAGTCGGTCACAACGGTCCCGCTGCGCATATGGGTCTTTGTCACCATCGTATAAATAACATTGGATATGATAAGACATGTAACCGCAATACAAATCATTGCGACTGTGGTCAATGTCCGATTGGCTCGTTTTGGATTCATACAGCGTCACCTCGTTCTTCTCATGTATCACTTCTGTATTTTCACTTATAAGCGAAAAAAGGAAACCATTGTTTCCTGTCTTTTTCAAGCTGTATTCAAAGACTGCTTATTCACCGCTCAATATTTTCACATTCGATTGATTGGCCTTTATGCCTGCTTTTTCCGCTATACTTACAATATAATCATAGTTAGATAATTGTTTTACGGCAGCTTCTAAATTCGCAACCTGTGCCTTTAAATCAGCTCGATTCGCTTCGACACTTTCTACCTTTGCCGAAAGAACATAATTATAGGATTTTAAAATCGTTACCGATCCCAAATACAAAATTGTTGAAAAGATGAAAAACAATGATGCCAATGCCTGTATTTTTAATTTTCGTTTTTTTCTGATAATCTTTGCCATATATTATATCCTTTCTATTGTTCTCAGCTTTGCCGAATGAGAACGGTTATTTTCATCAAGCTCTGTATTTTCAGCCGTAATCGGCTTTTTATGTACAAGACGATAATCGCTTGTCGGTATTTCATCGGGTAATAACGGTATGCGCTTATCAAGGTTCGGTACGCTGCTTGCGCTAACAAACGCCTCCTTCACCATTCGATCCTCTAAGGAATGAAACGATATGACGCAAAAGCGTCCGTTTGGCTTCAGCAGTGACAGGCCGTCATTTAACGCCTGCTTCAATTCACCGAGCTCATCATTTACAGCAATGCGAATTGCCTGAAACACCTTTTTGGCCGGATGTCCTTTTTTATTCAATACCTTTTGCGGCAATGCGGATTTGATTACATCAACAAGCTGCAGGGTCGTTTCAATCGGTTCAATCAAGCGCTGTCTTTCAATTGCACGAGCTATTTGTTTGGCAAATTTTTCTTCACCGTAGCGATAGAATATTGTTACGAGCTGTTCATAGCTCCATGTATTGACAATTTCAGCCGCATTCAGTGCCTGTTCCTGATCCATACGCATATCAAGCGGTGCATCAAAACGATAGGAAAAACCGCGCTGTGCTTCATCAAACTGCGGTGATGAAACTCCGAGGTCCAGTAAAATACCGTCAACTTTATCGATTCCGCAACGGTTCATCATCTGCTTCATATTTGAAAAATTCGCATGAATACAAGTGTAGCTATCGGATATTTCACTTAAGCGCTGTTTCGATTCAATGATTGCAGTTGCATCACGATCAAAGGCAAACAGATGCCCGCCCTTTAACCGCTTTAGAATTTCACTGCTGTGACCGCCTCGTCCCAGTGTGCCGTCAATATAGATACCGTCAGGCTGAATGTTCAGCATTTCAATGCTTTCCTTCAGCAGTACACTGTAGTGCTTCATAGCATAAAGTCCGTTAGGTTCTCGGCAATATCCTCAAAGCTTTCATTCGCCTGAGCATCCACCGCATCCCATTTTTCCTTTGCCCATATTTCGATATGATTGGCCGCACCGATGATCATACATTCCTTTTTCAGCTCCGCAACGCTGATAAGTGATGAAGGCAAAAGCACACGTCCCTGTGAATCGATTTCACATTCGGCCGCCTTGCTTGTCATCATACGCACAAACATACGTGCATCCTTTTTGGTAGTCGGCAGCTTTAACAGCTGTTCATAAATGATTTCCCATTGTTGCTTCGTATACGCATTTAAGCAGCCGTCAAGTCCTCTCGTAATGATAATCTTCATATCGAGCTCTTCTCGGAATTTAGCCGGGATGATCATACGCCCTTTTTTATCAATATTATGTGCGTATTCGCCCATGAACATTACCATCACCTCCACTTTCCGCCACTTTATGGTACTATCCACCACTATTATAACTTTTTTTGGGGTATTTGTATAGGAAAACTTTACTTTTTTATTTTCCAATTTTTGGTTCTGTTCTACAGTTTTTTATCAGATATTCAGAGTCATCTCCTTGTATGACAAAAAAGCACAGCAAAACACACAATAACAATGTGTTTATGTAGATTTATTTGCTGATTAGCTTTTTATATAAATACTCTTATTTTTTCTGTTTGTATGTGAAGGTTGAGCGGATAGCGGTAATAGCGCTATACTTCTTGTCTATGAGAATGATGAGTATCCCGAAGCTCACATATCAATAGATATGATAAGGATTCAGAAATAAAAAAAACACAGCTTCTGTGTATTTTACCTTACACATCACTGAGCTATGCTTTAATTACCTTTCATTTCAAATCGTTAAATATTCTTTTTTTGTTCATTTAAATTACATCATATCACTGTTACAGATCACATAACTTCATCAGCCTACAGCCCTTGCTTTCATAATAACGAAGCATTTCAGGTATTTTTTTCTTATCATAGCTGGTAATACAATCCGTTAACACCGTTACCTTATAATTTGCTTTCGCCAGATTATATACACTTGATTTAATACACGCAACCGCATCACCGCCGACGATAAAAAATTCATCGATCCTGTTTTCATTGATGAAATCTGTGAAATCTTCACTTGTCAAAATATTCCCTTTTGATTTCGTAAAAATATGATCGGAAGCTAAATGTAGATCCGATGCCAATTCAGACCCGTGAGTATTCGGTTTAAAGGTCCTTGTTCCCGGTGATAAATTAAAATGCTTCATGTATATGACATAAATATCGTTTTCTGATGCCCAAGCGACAGAAGCATTTATATTATCGATGATCTCCTTATAATTCTTTGTCATATCGTTTTGAATATCGATTACTGCTAAAGCTTTATTCTGCATAATACTCGCTCCTTTTTGAACAGTATATCATACGATTGTTGACACCATTATAGCAACAATATATAATAAAACAAAAAAATAGGAAAAGAGGAAGCAAAATGAAAATCGACAGGCTTATGAGCATTGTTTTGGTTCTCCTTGATAAGAAGCGGGTCAGTGCTCAGGAATTAGCCGATATGTTTGAGGTATCGCTGCGCACCGTTTACAGAGACATCGATGCGATTGATTTGGCCGGTATACCCATACGCTCGATACCGGGGGTCAACGGCGGATTTGAGATCATGCCGAAATATAAGCTTGATAACAAGGTGTTTACGACTTCAGACCTTGCGGCGATTCTGACGGGACTTTCCGGGCTATCCGATATGCTTCGAGGTGATGAGCTGTTAAATGCAATTACGAAGGTCAAAAGCTTTATCCCTGCCGAAAAAACAAAAGAAATCGAGCTTAAGATCAATCAAATTCACATCGACTTAAGTGAATGGATGGGAAACAGTCATATTCAGCCGTATTTAGAGACGATAAAAAAAGCCCTGCAGGAAAACAAGCTGCTTATCTTTAATTATATCGCTCATCATGGGAAACAGAGTCAACGCATCGTAGAGCCGTATCAACTTGTATTGAAAAGCAGTCATTGGTATCTGCATGGCTATTGTCGGCAGCGAAATGATTTTCGTTTATTCAGATTATCTCGTATGTCAAGCCTGCAGCTGCAAGAGGAAAGCTTTCTGTCTCGAAATCATCAAAAGCCGCAGTTAGCGTTTTCTGATGCTTTGGCCGAAATACAGACAATGATAACGATACGCATTCATCGCTCTATTATGGATCGAGTGCTTGATTATTGTACATTTGAAAGCTTTTCAGCGGACGGCGATGAGCATTACCTTGTTCAATTTCCGTTTGTAGAGAATGAATATCATTATGACATCCTTTTGGGCTTCGGAAATAAATGCGAATGCTTGAAACCGTTAAGAATCCGTAATGAATTAATACGCAGAATACAGGAAACAGCCGCTGTTTATGAAGACTGAAACACTGTATGAGTCCCAACTTGCGCCGATTTTTCTGCTATGATTCAGATATCCTTTAAAAACAGCTATAAACGGCGCAGTGCCGCAATCAAGGCTGTTTTTTTACGTGAATCACTGTCGGGAATCTTTACTTGTTTAGCCGGAACGCCGGCAACGATCGTATTTGGCTCCACATCCTCTATAACAACTGCCCCAGCCGCAACAATCGCTCCCGACTTGACCCGTACTCCTTCAATAATCACCGCATTCGCACCGATCATCACATCATCCTCGATAATCACCGGAACAGCACTCGACGGCTCAATAACTCCCGCAAGTACAGCTCCCGCACCGATATGACAGCGTTTACCGACGATTGCTCTGCCTCCGAGCACTGCCCCCATATCGATCATTGTTTCCGCTCCGATCACAGCACCGATATTAATGATCGCTCCCATCATGATCACTGCTTGTTCACCGATTTCCACTTGATCGCGAATGATCGCTCCTGGTTCGATTCGTGCCGACAGAGTTTTGATATCTAACAGCGGCAAGGCTGAATTGCGGCAGCTTTGTTCAATCACCACATCGATAATATCCGCTTGATGCTGATGCAGTACGGGTTTGATATCCTCATAATCACCGAAAACGATTTGATCGAAGCAGCCGAACACCTTCGCATTGGGAAAAGAAAGCGACACTTTACTTTTTATATAGGCCTTCACCGGTGTTTTTTTCGGCGCATCATGTATCGCTTTAATAATTTCTTTCGCATCCATACAGATTCTCCTCTATCATTTCCTCTAAGCTGTAAAAGCCGTTTTCTTGTTGGAGTAGCCATCGTGCTGCTTTTAACGCACCGTTGACAAATATTTGACGGCTGAGCGCGGTATGCTTGATTTCCAGCTTTTCATCGTCACCTAAATACAGCACACTATGCTCACCGGCACTGCTTCCCCCGCGCAGAGAATGGACTCCGATTTCCCTACCGCGCACTCCGACCATTCCGTTTCGCACCATATTCACTTTAAATTCCTGCTTGGGATCAAGTGCTTCAAGCAGTATTTTAGCAGTTCCGCTCGGTGCATCCTGTTTTTGATTATGATGCAGCTCCACGATTTCCATATCAAAATCATCCTTCAAGACAGGGGTTATCTCTTTGAGTATTTTCAGCATCAATGCCATTCCCAGTGAATAATTAACCGCATACATCACACGGGTACTTTTTTTAAGACTTTTCATTTGATCGTATTGCGCCGCTGAAAGTCCGGTCGTTCCCGACAGCAATGCACAGCCGCTGTATTTCACAAAACGACTTACGATTCCGAAATAATCCGGATGTGAAAAATCCAGCATCAGCTCTATCGGCTGCTTGAGATGATAAAGCTCATGCTCATTATAAGGATTGACGATCATTACGATTTCCATATCCCGACATTTCCTGATGCTTTGTTGCAGCAATTTACCCATTTGTCCGTATCCGCAAAGCACAACATGTATCATCATTATCAGCTTCCTTTATGATTCTGTTATTCGCTTTATCTCTTTAGCTTATGCGTTTTGCTTTCACGGCATGACTGATTAAGTAACGCTTTTGCCGGCTGCGCATCCGCAATTTTATCAGCACCGCCGCTCATGATCAGCTGCTCATCTTCGGTAATCTGAATTCTCAAAGTCCCCTTTTTCAGATGTACACAGACATCACGCTCGACTTTGTTTGCCAGCCATGCCACCCATACTGCCGCACAGCAACCGCTTCCGCAGGCAAGTGTCATCCCGACACCGCGCTCATAGGTCGTAACGCGAATATTGCTCTTATCTGTTATCTCAACAAAATCAACATTTGTCTTAGCTGAAAACAGCGGATGCTCATGAACTGCCGCTCCGATTTCCGCAAATGAATAACAGTCATTTTTATCAACGAATATTACCGTATGAATCGTTGTCATAAATACCGATGTAATCAACAGTGTTCGATCTTGTATTTGCAGCGGATAATCCTTAATCAGCTGATGATTTCTTATCTGCATCTGTTCACATTGAAAGTATGCTTTTCCCATATTCACCGACACATAAAACGGCTCCAAACAGTGAACATGAAGCTGCTTTGGCCCTGCTGCCGTTTGTACCTTGAACTCATTTCCGTAAACAAGCTGTCGATCAAGCGCATATTTCGCAAAACAGCGAATTCCGTTGCCGCACATCGGCGCAAAGGAGCCGTCGCTGTTGTAGATTTCCATTGTTAAAGGATCGCTTTGTACAAAAATTATGCCGTCAGCACCGATTCCCGTATGACGATCACACAATACCATACTCATATGCTTTTTTTGTGCTTCGCTGTAACAAACATCCTCTGTCAACAGAAAATCATTTCCGCAGCCATGATATTTACTGACTGTAAGCATATTATCACCCATATTCTTTGTATCGTATTACTACAGTGTATGTAACGCTGTTTTCAATTATGCGATAAGCAGACGATTCATGAAAAGCTGTTCATAAGCAAGCAATTTCTCAGATGAAATTCATACACTGTATCAGAAAAGAGGTTATAAGGACTCCTATGGAACAAATACAACGCATACGAAGACAGCTGCATCAAATACCGGAGCTTGATAAGCAGCTGCCGAAAACCATCGCTTATATCAAGCAAATACTCTCATCACTGAACTGCACGGTATTTCAACCGATTCCCGGTGCGGTTTGCGCCTATTTCGATTTTCACAAGACCACGACACTTGCCTTTCGCAGCGATATGGACGCTTTAGCTATTCAGGAACAAAATGATGTCAGCTATCGATCGACACATAAGGGGCAAATGCACGCATGCGGACATGATGCACATATGGCAATTCTGTTGACCTTCGCAAAGCACTTACACGCAATATCCGATTGTAAGCATAATGTATTGTTGATATTTCAACCGGCAGAGGAAACAACGGGAGGTGCCAAAGATATTGTTGATACAGAACTGTTTACCCGCTATCATGTAAACGCACTGTTTGCGCTCCATGTGATGCCGAAACAAAAAAAAGGGTCGATTGCCTCTAAAAGCGGTTATTTGATGGCAAAATCGGCGCAGATAACACTAAAAATCAAGGGGCGCTCTGCCCATGTCGCACACTTTCATGAGGGTAAGGATGCACTCTATGCAGCACTATGCTTTGTACAGCGAATATATGCAATCAGTGAACAACATAAAAAAGAAGCTCATTTATTAAAATTCGGAGTATGCAACAGCGGTCAGGTTTGTAATGCGATCAGTGATCATACATTGTTGAAAGGTACACTTCGTGTATACAGTGATGACAGCTTTCATTACTTTCATGATCGACTGAATGAATTATGTGAACAGCTGCAGAAGGAAAGCGGCTGTGAATTTCAGCTTTCCTTGTCCGAAGGCTATCCTGCGCTTGTGAATGATAACGAGCTGTTTGAAAAAAGTAAAGAATTACTGAAGGATATGAACGTACTGACAAAAGCCGATCTTTTAACAGAGGATTTCGCATATTACGGTAAGGTCGTCAAAAGCATGTTTTTTTACTTGGGCATCGGTGATGTATCACCCTTACACAGTGATACGTTTGATTTTGACGATTCCTGTCTCACAAAGGGGGTAAGCACATTTATTCAGTTGTTGGATATTGAAATCACATAAAAAAATCATCCGCAGATGACCTTTTATTTCCTATATAAATCCTCTTTTGTCGTAAGTTTGGCATTCTCATAACTGCCGATAATAACATGCACATCACAATTACCGAACATTTCCGCAATTTGCGCATCATCGGTTGCGCTGACATTATTTGATCTTGCCACTTCATAAGCACTTTTAATCAGTGACAGCGAAAAAGCCTGCGGAGTCTGCGCCTGCATCAGCTCCTCGCGAGGATAAGTTTCCACGATTTTACCGTCCCTTACTCTTTTGATCGTATCCTTTACCGGTACACATAACAGACATGCTTCATGGCTTCGCATCCCCTCTAAAAGCTCATCGAGACTTTGTTTTGAAAGCCATGGCCGTGCACCGTCATGAATCAATACGATTTCCTCATTTACTGCCTTCAGACCGTTATAAACCGATTCCTGTCTTGTTGCACCGCCGATGACAAATGTGATATCATCTGAAAACAATGCCTTCATCGCTTCCCTATCACTCTCATTGATGACAATAATGATTTGCCGACAGCGCTTGTCTTGTTGAAAGACAGCCGCTGTTTTTTCTATTACCGTTTGGGAATCGCTTAACGAATATAAAAGCTTATTATAGCCTAAGCCCATGCGTGAACCGCTGCCTGCCGCAACGATCAAAGCTGTATAAAACATAATATCACTTCACCTTCCGATAAATTGTATCATATTTTTACTCATATGGATATGTTCCATCAGTATTAACAGAAAAAAGCCGATGCCGCCATCGACTTTATTTGAACGCTTTTTTAAATTTATCAAACGGAGAATCATGAGTCTTTTTATTACGGATTTTTTCATAAAGTTCCTTTTCGTCACGAGTGATTTTCGTCGGAATTTCAATCGTAACCTCTACAAATTGATCTCCTTGAGCACCGCGTTGTGATTTCACACCCTTGCCGCGTAAGCGAAATTGATGTCCGTATTGGGTACCGGCAGGAATCGTCAGTTCCACATCACCGTAGACGGTAGGAACATCCACCTTACAACCAAGTGTCGCATCAAGCGCACTGATCGGAATACTGATTCTGATATCATTGCCGTCACGCACAAAGGTCTTATGACGACTGACAAGAATCTCTATATACAAATCACCGTTAGAGCCGCCGTTGATTCCGCGCTCCCCCTTATTCGGCACGCGCACCTGCTGGCCCGATTGGATACCGGCAGGAATTTTGATATTCAGCTTAACTCGTCTGTGCTCATAACCGCGGCCATGACATTTATCGCATTTTTTGGAAATGGTTTTACCGCTTCCGCGACAGTCCGGACAAACGCTTTGACTCTGGAAAATACCGAACGGTGTACGCTGTTGGGAAGTGACCTTACCGCTGCCGCCGCAGGTAGAACAGGTATGGATATCGCTTTTGGAATAAGCGCCGCTGCCGCCGCAGGCCGTACACTGTTCATCTACATCGATTGCGATTTCCTCCTCTTTGCCGAAAATCGCATCCATAAAATCAATGCGCATCTGCATAAAGCGATCGTTTCCCTTGCGCGGTCCACTGCTTTGACGCGCACGTCCGCCACCGCCGAAGCCGCCGCCGAAAAAGGAACCGAAAATATCGCCGAAATCCTCAAATCCGCCGAAGCCACCGCCGCCGAAATTCGCACCGTCCATTCCCGCATGTCCGAATTGATCGTAGGTTGCTTTTTTCTGCGGATCGGACAATACCTCGTAGGCCTCATTGACCTCCTTGAATTTTTCCTCTGCTCCGCTTTCCTTATTGACATCGGGGTGATACTGTTTAGCCATCCTTCGATAAGCTTTTTTTATTTCATCGTCACTGGCACCCTTGCTGAGCCCCAGAACCTCATAATAATCACGTTTACTCATTGTGACCACCTTCCTGATTCAGTGTGATTCAGCTATAAATGAAGCCTTTTGAAGCAGACGTAAGCTTACATCCCTTATCAATTTAAATCCCAATCATAGCCTTATCCGAATTGCACTCTATTAATACAGACGAAACAGACGAGCTTATGTTAAGCATCGTCTGATCCGATTAGTTCTTTTCTTCAAATTCAGCATCAACGACATTGTCATTGTTAGCACCGGCAGTATTATCTGCCCCTTGCTGATACATCGCAGCACTTGCCGCCTGTGCAGCTTTTTCTAATTCATCAAGCTTTGTCTTGACTGCATCCATATCATTTTCATCTAATGATTTCTGCAGATCGTCACGAAGCTTCATTGTTTCTTCCTTCTGCTTAGCGTCAATCTTATCACCGTTGTCCGCCAGCATTGTATCGATCTGATTGATAAAGGATTCTGCACGATTGCGTAAATCGATTTCCTCTTTACGCTTATCGTCCTCGGCCTTATGCTCCTCAGCCTCTTTTACCATGCGCTCAATTTCATCATCACTCAAGCCGCTGGAATTCTGAATCGTAATTGATTGCTGCTTACCGGTTCCCTTATCGGTTGCGGAAACATGAACGATACCGTTTACGTCAATATCGAATTTGACCTCAATCTGAGGAACACCTCGACGTGCCGGTGCAATTCCGTCAAGCTTGAATAATCCAAGCTCCTTATTGTCGTTTGCCATCGGGCGCTCACCCTGCAGCACACGGATATCTACCGCAGGCTGATTGTCGGCCGCAGTTGAGAAAATCTGAGATTTGCTGGCAGGAATTGTTGTATTACGCTGAATCAATACGGTCATAACACCGCCCATTGTTTCAATACCCAGTGATAACGGAGTAACATCTAACAATAATACATCCTTCACATCGCCGGCAATGACACCGCCCTGGATCGCAGCACCCATCGCAACGACTTCATCCGGATTGACAGAGCGATTCGGTTCCTTGCCTAATACACTCTTAACTGCTTCTTGAACAGCCGGAATACGTGTAGAACCGCCGACCATCAATACCTGATGGATATCATTTTTGGTCAAGCCTGCATCACGAAGCGCATTGCGAACCGGCTCCATGGTACGATCAACCAAATGCTTTGTCATTTCATCGAATTTCGCTCTTGTCAAGCTGGATTCAAAATGCAGAGGACCATCGGCACCGGCAGAAATAAACGGCAAGGAAAGCTGAGTTTGCGCCATTCCCGATAAATCCTTTTTCGCTTTTTCAGCCGCTTCCTTTAAACGCTGCATTGCCATCGTATCCTTGCTTAAGTCAACACCGTTTTCCTTTTTAAATGTATCAACCATCCAGTCAACGATTACGTTATCGAAATCATCACCGCCTAAGCGTGTATCACCGTTTGTAGACAATACCTCAAAGGTTCCGTCCGCAAGCTCCAAAATGGAAACATCGAATGTACCGCCGCCTAAGTCATAAACAAGCACTTTTTGTTCCTGCTCGGTTTTATCCAAACCGTAAGCAAGCGCTGCCGCTGTCGGCTCATTGATAATACGCTCAACCTCAAGACCGGCAATTTTACCGGCATCCTTAGTTGCCTGACGCTGTGCATCATTGAAATAGGCAGGTACGGTAATGACCGCCTTCTCTACCTTTTCACCTAAATAATCCTCAGCATAGCCCTTTAAATACTGCAGAATCATCGCAGATACTTCCTGCGGTGTATAATCCTTACCCTCTAAAGAAACCTTTTCATTGGTACCGATCTTACGCTTGATTGAGCTGATCGTATTTTTATTTGTTACTGCCTGGCGCTTTGCCGCATCACCGACGATACGCTCACCGTTTTTATATGCGACAACAGAAGGTGTGGTACGATTTCCTTCCGGATTCGTAATTACCTTGCATTCGCCGCCTTCCATTACACTGACGCAAGAATTTGTTGTACCTAAATCAATACCGATAATTTTACTCATGTTCATTTCCTCCTTATTTTATTCACTTACTTTAACAAGTGTCGCACGTAATACGCGATCCTTTAACATATAACCCTTTTGAAGTACCTCAATTACGATGCCGCTTTCAACACCTTCCCTTTTTTCCTGCATCAACGCATTATGGAAATTAGGATCAAACGGCTTGTCTAAGGCTTCAATTTCACAAACGCCTTCTTTTTCCAGCACTGATTTCAGCTGAGTATAGATCATTTCAAAGCCCTTTACATAATTCTTAAGGTTTTGATCGTCCACCTTGACATCAAGTGCGCGCTCTAAGGAATCTAAAACCGGCAGAACCTCTGAGGCAAAGCTTTGGATGCGATATTTGCGCACATTATCAGCCTCTGCCTGTAATCGCTTTTTCATATTGTCAGCATCTGCATATGCTTTAAAATAAGCATTTTTACTGACAGCCAGTTCTTCCTTTAAGGCAACGATTTCAGCCTCAAGCTCCTGCAGCTTTTTCTTCTTTGCCGCCTTTGGCTTTGCCTGTATAGTTTTTTCTTTATCCGCTGTCTGCTGCTCATCTGTTTTTATTGCCTCTGCTTCCTTACCTTCCTGCTTTACTTCTTTTTCATCCTGCTTCATTTCATTCTCCTGCATAAGTACCTCCTATTCTTCGTACTCATCGCGATACATCTCCTCGATGACTCTGCTCATATATTCCATTAAGGCAACCACACGATTGTACTGCATCCTTGTCGGACCGACAATCATCAGCTGACCTTCTTCCTCACTGTTTAATTTAAATTTGCTGGCTACCACCGCAACATTATTCATATGCAGCACCTGATTGGAGCTGTCCTCACCGATACAGACCATCAAGTCGCCTTCATGATTTGCCAGCTCGCGCCACACACTGGAATCCTCCAACATACTCATCAGCTGCTTCAGCTTTTCGATATCGGCAAACTCAGGCTGATACAGCATATTGCTTTGACCGCTGTAATACACATTGTCGCTCGCAAAACGGACAAACGCATTCACAAAGGCTTGGAACAGCACCTCATGGCGTGTAATATGCGCCTCTAACAGCGGCTGGATCTCCTGCATTCGCTCAACGACGCTGCTGATCGGTGTACCGCTCAGTTTTTCATTGAGAATTACGCAGCAGTTTTGAATGTCCTCGACACTCACCTTTTCGTCGAATTGGAAGGTCTTATTTTCCGTATGTCCGTGATCAGTCACAAAGATTGCCACTGCACTGCGCTCACTGATCGGAATCAGCTGTACATGCTGAAGTCGCTGACATTTCGAATCAGGCCCCAATACCACTGAGGTAAGATTCGTCATATCGGATAGAATATCACAGCTTTTCTTTACGATTTCATCCAATGAATAATGTCTTTCCTTAAAGACCTTCTGCAGGGAATTCTTGACCCCTTCATCCAATTCCTTTTCCATTAGGTTTTCAACATAGAAGCGATATCCCGCCGAGCTCGGTATACGCCCGGAGGAGGTATGTGTTTTTTCCAACAGTCCCTCAGCCTCTAAAGCAGCCATTTCATTGCGAATTGTCGCAGAGGAGCACGGAAAATCCAACAGCGCCATCAGTGTTTTGGAGCCGACCGGTTCAGCCGTTCGTGTAAATTCATCAACTATCGTTTTAAAGATTACGATCTGACGATTAGTCAGCATCTTCAACACCTCTTTCTAGCACTCTTGTTCTATGTCTGCTAATAGTATATTCTTTTTCTTTAGCACAGTCAACCCCCAGAGTGCTAATTTTTTATTTTTTATATACTTTCTTGTTGAATACGCACGTTTTAAGTTTCCTATTTTAAACGGAGCACGGCAACACTCTATCAACTGCGATTCCTTTTTCCGCCTGCACACATGCCTTTCAACTTACTTTCACACAGACTTGATTCCTTATATATAAAGCTGTATATATAAATTCCGTTCCATATATTATTATGTCCCTCACAGGAGTCCCCTTATACGATGAAAGACAAAACAAACTAAATCAATGAAAAGCACTCTGCCTGAATGTCTTTTTTCAATCCTTGCCCTGTGTTCTCGTGCTATATGTCATACCTGTTGCTTGAATTAGGCGAAATCAGGGTTTTTTCATAACCATTATGGTTTTATTCATACAATTTACCCTTTTAGAAATACACTCTTTATACAATCATTGTATTTTCTTAGTTTCATACCGTATAATCCACCCCTAAGCTTAATGAAACACCCTTGTAAAGGTGAGTTTTCACTGCCGCTGTTTATGAAAAAAAGAATGAAAATAACTCATCAGAAAGAAAATTTAATGAAAATAAAATGTATGAAAAAGAAAAAAGTGTTGAAAAATTCCTCAAAAAATTGTATCCTTATATATATGTTCCTTAATAACAGCTTGTATTTAGCCGATAGAGAGCTAAATATACATTAGGAAAGCATACCTATGATTCAAATCATAGAGCTGCTGCAGCTGAATAAGTGAACAGGAAAGAAAAAGGAAAGGTGAAATAAACATGTTTAAATACGTATTCAAACGTGTTATGGTTGGATTAGTTACCTTGTTTCTGTTGGCAAGTGCTACATTCTTCCTGATGAAATTTACTCCCGGTTCTCCTATTTCTTCTGAAAGATTGAAAACCGAAGAAGCCAGAAAGGCAGCCATAGAGAAATATCATTTGGATAAATCGATACCTGAGCAGTATGCGATCTATATCGGCGGTGTGCTTCATGGTGATCTGGGAGAAAGTATGACCTCAACAACAAAGGGACAGCAGGCAACCGATTTGATCAGCAGATCATTTCCGGTTACTGCACGACTGGGTACCGTTGCTTTTGTGATTGCGCTTGTAGGCGGTATCGGCCTTGGAACAGCGGCGGCATTATCAAAACGCAAATGGATCAATAACCTTTGTATGTTTGTCGCAACGATCGGTGTATCGGTACCATCCTTCTTATTGGCATTATTAATGATTATCGTGTTCGGTGTATACCTGCGTATTCTGCCGTTTATCGGCTTGAAATCGCCGATTCACTACATCATGCCGGCAACGACACTGGCGCTGTATCCGATTGCCACGATTGCCCGCTTGACACGAAGCAGTATGCTGGAGGTCATGAAGCAGGATTACATTATCTTGGCAAGATCAAAGGGTACCCCGTATAAAAAGGTAGTAATGAAGCACGCGCTTAAAAACGCAATGCTTCCGGTAATCACCTATGCAGGCCCGATGTTTGCATTTATGCTTACGGGAAGCTTCGTCATTGAAAGTGTATTCTCAATCCCGGGTATCGGACAGCTTATGGTCTCAAGTATTCAAAATCGTGACTACAGTATGATTATGGCTGTTACCATATTCCTCGGAGCATTGGTAATCACCTTCAATATTTTAGCAGATATTGTATCAGCGGCAATCGATCCGCGTATTAAATTGAAATAGGAGGTTGCATTATGGAAGAGAACAAAGTATCCGATATCACGCTGTCTCCTGAATTATTTGAAAAGCTTGATGATAGCGAAAAGAATGCAGAAAAAATTGCATACGAAAGTTCAACCTATCTGCAGGATGCGTGGAAACGCTTTAAACAAAACAAATTAGCACTGATCGGCTTGATATTCCTGCTGATCATGCTTGTATTATCTATTATTGTCCCCATCATATCCCCATATACCTATGACGGACAGGATTTGACGCTGCAGCATGCGGGCTCCAGTCTGCAACATTTGATGGGAACCGATAAATTCGGACGCGATATGCTTGTACGTATTATGTGCGGCGGTCGTATTTCACTTGCCGTAGGCTTTGCGGCAGCGGCGATTTCGCTTGTTGTCGGTGTCGTTTACGGCGCCATCAGCGGTTATTTGGGCGGGAAGGTCGATATGGTGATGATGCGAATCGTCGATGCCATGTATTCAATTCCCGATATGTTGTATGTCATCATGGTCGTAGTTGCGATGGGCGCTAATTTCGTTTCCATTATGATCGGTGTTTGTCTGACGTTCTGGATGGATATGGCACGACAGGTAAGAACGCAGGTCATGACCTTAAAAGAACAGGAATTTTCTTTGGCGGCATTTGTATTAGGTGCCGGAAAATCACGTATTTTATTTAAGCATTTGATTATCAACAGTATGGGACCGATTATCGTAACCGTAACCATGATCGTTCCGCGTGCTATATTCTATGAAGCGTTCTTAAGCTTCCTCGGTATCGGTATTGCGGCGCCTCAAGCATCTTGGGGCACATTGGCAAATGACGCAAAGGGTCTTGTCAGCACCTATCCGATGGAAGTCATCTGGCCCGTATTGGCAATTTGCTTAACGATGCTGTCATTGAATTTTATCGGCGACGGATTAGGGGATGCCCTTGATCCGAAGAAAAAGTAGGAGGTGCGCTTTATGAGTATGTTAGAAATCAAAAACCTTTCTACGGAATTTACGACAGATAACGGTATCGTTCGAGCCGTTCGCGATGTATCATTACACTTAGATAAAGGTGAAGTGCTCGGCATCGTAGGCGAATCGGGCTCGGGAAAAAGTCAAACGATGTTTTCTACGATGGGCCTGTTGAGTGCCAACGGTAAGGTAGTAAACGGTGAGATTTGGTTAAACGGAAAAAACATTTCCCCATTAGCCTTTAAGGATTCACGCGAATATGAAAAAACAATGGATAATATTCGCGGCAATGATATGGCAATGATCTTTCAGGATCCGATGACCTTTTTAAATCCCGTGTTGCGTATTGAAACACAGCTGATTGAGCCGATTTTAAATCATCATCCTGATATGGACAAAAAAGAAGCGATAGCTAAGGCCATCGAATTGATGCGCAAGGTCGGTATTCCTTCTCCGGAAAACAGAATCCGACAATATCCGTTCCAATTCTCAGGCGGTATGCGCCAGCGTATCATTATTGCGATTGCGCTTGCCTGTGATCCGAAGGTGATTATCGCGGATGAGCCGACAACGGCATTAGACGTTACGATTCAGGCTCAGGTATTAGAACTGATCAACAATTTAAAAGATGAAATAGATTCCAGTATTATTATGATTACCCATGACTTGGGTGTTGTCGCTTCCATTTGCGATCGCATCGCCATTATGTACGGCGGTAAAATCGTCGAAACAGGAACAACGGATGAAATTTTCTATGAACCGAAGCATCCGTATACAAAGGGACTGCTTTCCTGTATCTCCAACCCGGAAGAAACAGAGCGCAAGGAGCTTCATCCGATTCCCGGCTCCCCGCCTGATTTGTTGAACATTGCCGAGGGCTGTCCGTTTGCGGATCGCTGTGAAGATGCGATGAAGGTCTGTAAGCTGAAAATGCCGGAATGCACGACCTTCAGTGATACGCATGTATGCTCCTGCTGGCTGCAGCATCCGATGGCAAAAGGAAAGGGTGAGTAATATGAGTAATCCAATTCTGAAAGTTACCGACTTAAAGGTCCACTTCCCTGTTGCCGGCGGCGTATTCAGCAAAAAACAGGTGGTAAAGGCTGTAGACGGCTTAAACTTTGAAATAATGCCGGGTGAAACATTTGGTCTTGTCGGTGAAAGCGGGTGCGGTAAAAGTACGACCGGACGCGCCATCGTAAAGATATATAACCCTACCGAGGGTAAAGTAGAATTTGACGGTGAAGATATCACCAAGATCAAGGGCAAGGAATTATCACAATTCCGTAAAAATGTCCAAATGATCTTCCAAGACCCCTATGCGAGTTTAAATCCTCGTATGACTGTCGGTGAAATTATCCGAGAACCTATGGATATTCACAATATATATTCAACGAAAAAGGAGCGCGAAAACCGTGTTCGTGAGCTGCTTGAAATCGTTGGATTAAAGCCTGACCATATTCGTCGTTATCCGCATGAATTCTCAGGTGGACAAAGACAGCGTATCGGCATTGCCAGAACGCTTGCTTTAAATCCTAAATTTATCGTATGCGACGAACCGATTTCGGCATTGGATGTTTCTATTCAGGCACAGGTTATCAACCTGCTTGAAAACATTCAAAAGAAAATGGACATTTCCTATTTATTTATCGCTCATGATTTGAGTATGGTAAAGCACATCTCAGATCGAATCGGCGTTATGTATTTAGGAAATATGGTCGAAATAGGAGAAGCAGATGATGTTTACAACACTCCGCTTCATCCTTACACACAAGCACTTTTATCAGCGGTGCCTATTCCTGATCCAAAAGTAGCTCGACAAAAGAAACGTATCGTTTTAGAAGGCGAATTGCCGAGTCCGATCGATCCGCCGAGCGGCTGTGTATTCCGCACTCGTTGTCCGAATGCGACAGAACGCTGTGCGAAAGAAAAGCCGAAGGCAGTTAAGGTCGGAAATCGATCCGTAGCTTGTTTTCTATATGAATAGGCAGAAAAGGAGAAAAAGAACATGAAAAAATTATTTACATTGGCTGTTTGCTGTCTTGTTGTTCTTGCCGGATGCGGCGGTAACGAAGGCGGAAGCAGCGACGGAGTTCTGAGAGTTGGTGTCGGCGGTGACATTTCACAGCTTGACCCGGCAACTGCAGATGACTCTATCACGGCTAACATCTTAAACCAGACATATGAAGGCTTATATACTCTGGATACAGATGGAAATGCAGTACCAAACCTAGCGACTGAGGATGCAAAGGTATCTGAAGACGGTTTAACTTACACGGTAACCCTAAAAGATGGAATCAAATGGAGTGACGGCCAGGATTTGAAGGCTGAAGACTTCGTTTACGCATGGAAGCGTGCCGCTGCCATCGGTAATGCGGATGCTTATTATTCTCAGTTTATTACTGAAAATATCAAAGGCGCTGTTGAAAGCGGAAAAATTGAAGATATGACTGAATTCGGTGCAGTCGCAAAAGATGACAAAACAATTGAAATCACTTTGAAAAAAAGAACTCCGTATTTCCAGGCATTACTGACAAATACAGTATTCTATCCGCTTCGTAAGGACTTCGTAGAAGCTGACGGCGCTGACTATAAGAGCAGCAAGTGGAGCAGCAATCCCGAAGCACCGGTATTGAGCGCATTCAAATTCTCATCTATCAATATTAAGGATGAAGTTGTATTGGCTAAGAACGAAAGCTATTATGATGCCGATAAAGTAAAATTAAACGGTGTAAGCTTCAAGGTTATGCCTGATATGGATTCTGAAACAAACGCATTCAAAACAGGCGATTTGGATTTCGCTACATCTGTAAATCGTGAAACTGCTTTGCAGGGTGATTTAAAAGACAATGTATATGTTATCGATCCGTTTGTATGTAACTACTTCATGCTTGTAAACGCAGGTAATGAAAATGACGGTTCCAGCGATGCATTAAAAGCATTAAAAGACCCTGAAATCCGTAAAGCAATTTCTATGGGTATCGATCGTGCCGCAATCCTTCAGATTTTAGGCTACGGTGATTTAGCTTATGAGCTTCACGGCTTAATTCCTAAGGGAATTCCGGGTGCTTCCAAAGATTTCCGTGAGGAAGCTGATGAATCAAATAAATTGGCTGTTACAGATGTAGAAGCTGCTAAAAAAATCATGGAATCAAAGGGCTACAGCGCAAGCAAGATGTTAAAGGTTGCTTACAGCTACAATGACAATCAGATGCACAAGGATGTTGCGCAGTCTATGCAGGCATCTTTGAAAAACATTTATATCGATCTTGAATTAACTCCGACTGAAAAGGAAGCATTCTTCGATGATCGTGATAAAGGTAAATTCGAGCTTGCACGTCATGCGATGACAGCGGACTTTATCGATCCAATGGCCTACTTGTCCATGTATTATAATGATCCGGGTTCCGCTAAAGCCGGTAACACTGCAGATGATAAGAAATATGAGGAATTGGTTGACAAGGCCAACGCATTAGACGGCAATGATCGTATCAATGCACTTCATGAAGCTGAGAAATATCTGATTCAGGAACAAAACTATATCATCCCGTTATTCGGATATTCTGAGCCTTATCTGTTGAACTCTGCCGTTAAGGGAATCACTTCTTCCCCGGAAGGTCACTACAGACTGCATAACGCATATTTTGAATAAAATTCCTATTCTCATTCTCTTATGAGAATGAGGATATGGAACAGAGAATACACAACGATTTTCATCAGAGAATCTGTTGTGTTTCTTTGTTTCATATCAAAGGAGGAATCAAGCATGTTTCAAATAAAATCAATTAAGGAACAATATGAGCTGAAGGATAAAATTTTAAAGGAAAGACTGGAACAGCTGTTGCCGAAAATCATGTGTAGCAGCAAGGCGGACGCTTGGGTCATTGCCTGTAAGGAGTATCATGAGGATTTACTGTTTCCCCTGCTTGTTCCTGCATCCTATCTCACAGCACGCAGAGTTACCATGCTCGTCTTTATTAAGCAGCAGGAACAAATCAGAAGATTCTCATTGAGTCTGCCTGATGAGGACTTAGAAAAATACTATGAACCTTATTGGGATTATCAAAATGAAACACAAAGTGAAGCCTTAAATCGTCTGTTTGATGAATTTGATGTGCAGCATATCGCATGGAATACCTCAGAGGACAGTGCCTTTGCGGACGGCTTAAGCGCAGGACTTTATAAGCAGTACACAAGAGAGCTGAAGCCCTGTTACACGAAGCGCTTTATCGAGGATAAGCTGTTGGCAATGAAGCTGATGGAAATACGCACAGAAACCGAAAAAACGCTTTATCCGCATGTATTGGAAGCCGCTTTTACAGTAATCGAGGATACCTTTTCTAAGCATACGATCGTACCCGGAGTTACAACATGTGCCGATTTGGAATGGCATATGATGCAGAAGGTTCAGGATATGGGCTTGGTTTATTGGTTTTCGCCAACGATTGACCTGCAAAGAGAAGGACAGGGACCGCGTTATTACGGCGTGATTGAAAAAGGCGATTTATTACATTGTGACTTCGGAATCCGCTATATGAATCTTTGTACCGATACACAGCGCAATGCCTATGTAGCCAAAGATGATGAAACAGATATCCCCGAAAAAATAAAGAAGGGCTTTGCGATAAACAATCGTTTTCAAGATATCGTTCGAGAAAGTTTTCAGTTGAACATGACCGGAAATCAGGTCTTCAGCAAAGCGATTGCACAGGCAAAAAAAGAAGGTATACGCCCATGTCTGTATTCTCATCCGTGTAATGTATACGGTCACGGTCCGGGAACACTGATCGGCTTATATACCAAGCAGGAGGAAATACCGATTCGCGGTGATATCCGCTTGGATTATGATACCGTATTCGCATTGG
Source organism: uncultured Erysipelotrichaceae bacterium (assembly GCA_947649125.1). Taxonomy (GTDB): domain Bacteria; phylum Bacillota_I; class Bacilli_A; order Erysipelotrichales; family Erysipelotrichaceae; genus C-19. The sequence goes on from CANSQL010000008.1 coordinate 42,093, forward strand.
AGCTGAATATTCAATACGAGGATATGACCTTCTACAGTGAGGAAACCGTATTGTTTGATGAAAACGGCGTACATTTCCTGTACCCGGGCAGAGATCAAATCTATTTTATAAAATAAATCAAAGGAGAAAATTATGAAAAAAGGAATTTTATTGATTTTAACAGGTGCCAGCAGTGTCGGCAAAGGCGATATTCGTGACTTATTAATGGCAGATCAAGAGCTTCATCTGTTTTATTCCATCTCTATGACAACGCGTCCGCAAAGAGAAAATGAGGTTGACGGCAAGGATTATTATTTCGTAGATTATGAAGCCTTTGCGCAAGCCGTAAAAAACAAGGAGCTGTTGGAGTTTGCTGAATTTGACGGCTATTACTACGGTACTCCGCGCAAGCAAATTGACTTTCTGTTGAATTCGGGAAAAAATGTATTGATTGAAGTAGAAGCACAGGGTGTCGGACAAATCAAGCTGAAACATCCGGAGGCTGTTTCCGTATTTGTTATGCCGGAGAGTATTGAGGAATTAGAAAAACAGATTCGCAAGCGCTATAATGATGAAGCAAGCGCTATGCGTCGTATTTCCAAGGCAAGTGTGGAAATGGAGCTCGCACCTTTGTTTGTTCATCAAGTAAAAAATACAGACCCGATGCAGGCCAAGGAACAAATCAAAGCATTCGTAACAGAAGCAATGGAAAAGGAGTAAGCATATGCTGTTAAAAGAAAAAATACTTCCCTATCGTCAACAAACAGAGCTGTTGGATCGCTGGCTGAAAAAGCGATTAGATACTGTGATTCCGATGATACTGAATCGTTGGGATCAAGATATGTGGATCGTGGCATGTGAGGAATATAATGAGGATCCGGTATTTCATTCAATGACTCCCTGCGCAATGATAACCGCCCGCAGAATTACAATTCTTGTATTCTGTCGTACTGAAAACGGTGTCGAAAGATTCTCATTGGCTCGTCCGAATATCGGATTAGATGATTACTATGAATCGATTTGGACCAAAGCAACCGGACAGGATTGGAACGTACAAAGCACAAGTGCGTATCAAAGCCCTAAGAAAGAAACACAAATGGAATGCCTGAAGCGTTTGATTGAAATCAAAAAGCCTAAAAGCATTGCGTTGAATGTATCCGATTCAGTTGCATTCGGTGATGGTATCAGTCATCGATTCTATGAACAAATAAGTACGATTGCGAAACAACTGAATGTTCCGATCGTACACGGTGATAAGCTGTGCATCAGCTGGCTGGAAACGAGAATCGATGAGGAACTGGCATCCTATCACGGTATCGTTGAAATCGCACATAAGATTATTGACGAGGCTTTTTCCTCTGAGGTCATCTTGCCCGGTGTAACGACAAATCTGGATGTGAAATTCTGGATGATGCAGAAGGTAATCGATTTAGGCTTAACTCCTTGGTTTGATTTTGAGGTTTCAATCAAGCGTGAAGGCAAACTGGAATATGAAAGTGAAGAAATGACGATCCTGCCGGGAGACTTTTTACACTGTGATATCGGTTTAAAATATTTAGAGCTTTGTACAGATACACAGGAAAACGCTTATGTTCTAAAGGTAGAGGAAACAGATGTACCTGCCGGGCTAAAGGAAGGAATGCGTATCGTCAATCGCCTGCAGGATATCGTAATGGAGAATTTCAAGGAAGGACGAAGCGGTAATGAAATACTACGGTTGTCACGTGAACAGGCACAGGCAGAAGGAATTCGTCCGTGCATCTATACCCATCCGATCGGCTATCACGGACACGGTGCCGGTCCGACCATCGGTCTTTGGGATATGCAGCAGGGCGTAAGCGGTCTTTCGGGAAGCTATCCTTTGTTTTCCGACACATTATATTCCTTGGAGCTGAATGCGACGATCAATCTTCCGGAATGGAACGACGATGCTTTCGTATTCCCGATTGAAACGGATATCATCTTTACGAAAGGAAAGGCTGTTTTCGCTGACAAGCGACAGACAGAGTTTCATTTAATTCGATAGTATGAAAGAGAATATCATAAAAGGCGCTCTTTACCTATTAGCTGCATCCTTTCTTTTCTCAAGCATGCAGTCTGCCTCTAAAGCGCTGTATTATATCTCCAGCTTTGAGCGCACATTCTACTTTTCAGCCGTTGCAGCAGTACTGTTTTTCCTTGTATGCCGATATCGCAAGGAACCGCTCAGCGGCAAACGTCCCGATCTGTTGTTCCTTCGCTCATTCTTCGGCTTTGTGTCAACGATTTTCCTGTTTCTGTCTTCAACAAAGGATTTCCCTATCGCCAATGTTTCCCTGTTAAGCTCAACTTCGACGATTTTTGCCTTATTGGCCGCCTGCATTTGGCTGAAGGAAAAAATGAGCAAAGGACAGGTTGTCGCATTGATTTTAGCTTTTATCGGTGTAGTAGCCATTCTGCAGCCGAGTGCGATGGGAATTGAATTATCGGCGGTTTACGGTCTTATGGGCGGTATGCTTGCGGGAATGGCTTATACGGTAGTAAGACGCTTAAAGGATGATGCTTCTCCTTATACGATGACCTTTTATTTCATGGCCTTTTCAACCTTGGCTTCCCTGCCGATCGTGATTTATCAAGGCTTTACGCCGCTTCATTTCAAAGAGATTGCACTGTTGGTATTTATGGGGCTGTGTATGTCTGTTGCCCAGTTGTTGTTAAGCTATGCCTATCAGTATGCACCCTCTACTAAAATCAGTGTTTATCTGTATTCACAGAATTTGTTTGCGTTTTTGATCGGAATCGTGGTTTTCCATGAAATGCCTGATTTCATATCGATATGCGGCGGGCTTATTCTCATTGCTGCGGGTATCTTAAACTTCTATATTACAATGCGCGCAGATGCAGACGCAAAGGATGTAAGCGCAAAGGAGCAGTCCTAATGTTCCATTTGTTTGAGCTTTAAGACTTCTTATATCATCGATACTATCAGCCTGATCCTAACGATTGACTAATAATTGATTTCTAAAGTACCCGTCGGGTACTTTTTCTTTCGTGTGAAATATTTAGGTACAATCACTTGATATTACAACTATATATGAGTATAATTGTAAAAAATCAAACAGAAACAAGAGATATTGAATGGGAACATGGTACCCTTGGCTGCTTATTTAAAGAATATACAAAAAACTGAGGTATAAGCTCAGTTTTTTGTATTCATATTACCTTAACTAATTTAAAACATCTAAATAAGTAAAATAGATATTGTAACTATGCTTCATTTCTTAACAAAACTTTAAAACTGCCGTTACAACAATTCCTTTGTCAACTCCAGGAATTCATCAATTCGCACCTTACATGTCGCAAGACTTTCCTCCCAAAAGGATCGCTGCCGCAGGTCAATTCCGACCATAGCAGCCACATCCTCTACATGAGATACCGTCGTTGCCTTCAGCATCGCACGATATTTATCGACGAAGGCTTCCCCTTCTTTTTCATAGCGTGCTACAAGGCCTCGGGCAAACAGTCCACCGAACGCATAAGGAAAATTATAAAAGCTCAACGATGCCGAATAGTAGTGAGATTTATTGATCCACATATACGGATGCAGGCAGTTATGATCCAATGCATCACCATAAGCCTCCTGCTGAGCCTTTCGCATCATATCACACAGCTCTCCCGCAAACATAAACGAATTTTTACGCTTTTCAAACACATTGCTTTCAAAGGTATAACGAGAATAAATATCACAAATAATCTGTGTGAGGTCCTGAAGCTGCTTTTCAATCAAAATAAGACGCTGAAGCGGGTCGCTTTCTTCCGTAATTGCGGCATTCATTATAATATTCTCATTAAAGGTAGAGGCAGTTTCGGCAACCGGCATTGAGTAATCGGTATTTAAAATCCGATGGTCCTCGATCATCATGCCGTGATATGCGTGCCCCAGTTCATGAGCCAAGGTTACGATATCGCCGAGCTCCCCGTCATAATTGGTTAAAACACGACTTTGTTTGATAAACGGCAGATTCGCACAGAACGCTCCTCCTACCTTTCCCTTACGCGGATAAAAATCAATCCATTCGCACGCAAAGGCAGTCTCAATCATCGCTGTCAAATCCTTTGCGAAGGGCGCAAAATGCTTCACTAAATACGCTTTCGCTTCCTCTACAGTATACTTTTCAGCAGCCTTTTGCGTTATATTCAAAGGCGCAAACAAATCATACCACGGTAATCCGTCTTTATGCCCCAACAGCTCTGCCTTACGCTTTAGATAGCTATGAAACATCGGCAGTGCAGCGGTAATTGCCTCCATCATAGCCTCCAGTGTTTTTCGCTCCATGCGTGAGTAATAGAGCGTCATATCCAAAGGAGATTTGAATCCGCGCAAATTACATATCGTATTCACCTGTGATTTGATATTATTCAGCGCAAACGCAACACTTTCCGAAATCGGCGCATAGGCCTTTGACTCAGCCTCATAAGCTGCCTTTCTAACCTCAGGATCATTATCATAAGCAAGATTTCGAACCTCACTTAACGTAAGTGTTTTATTCTGATAAGCTACCTCAAGTGTACTTGTTAAGTATTCCTGCAGATTGGACCAAGCATCACCGGCGGAAATATTTAATTTTGATATTACCGCTTCTACATCATCGGATAATCGATATTTTCCATCCTGCTTCGTTTCTTTTAATAAATATTCATATTCCTTTAAATACTCACTTTGTTGAATCACTTTATCGATATCGTCACAAGCCTGAATAAAGCCATCCATCTGTGCCAGTGCCTTTGTACCCTCACTGGCCGTTTGATTCAGCTGACCTAAAAGAGCCACCGTTTGAGCATCGCTTGTATCTGTTGACTGTCTTAAGGACAAATAGCTTCCAAGCTTCCCGCTGCATAACGCAAGCTGTTCCTGTTTTTTCAAAATCTCGGTGAGGCTTTTAAGCTCATCCTCATGGGACAAGTGTTTCAGCGTTTCATTCAAATCGTTAATCAGTTGTTGTAAGCCTTGCATATCCTTTGTAAAGTTTGGATCGTCATAGCCTGTATATAAGGCATCTAAGGACCATGTTTCCTTCATAGTTCCACCCGCTTTCTTAATTAGCATACCCTTATTATAGCATAATTCTCATGGCTATAGACAAAATTGCGTGTTTTAAGTAAATACTGCTGATGACTCGTATCGAATACGATTATCGTGCATCATTGATGAATAATTGATCGTTTCAACACAGAAGTGCTTCGCCTCTCCCATGCATAGACCGGCTGTCAAAAAAAACATTTAGATAAACTTCAAAATGTTTTGACATTTCTTTTTTTATGATTATAATATATTTAGATGATTATCTAAATGAATCATTGAAAGGAGATAAACGTGTCTATTCAAGTAACCTTTCATGCGTTGAGCGATCCCACACGCAGAGCGATTCTTGCCCTGCTTCAAAGCGGTCCGCTGAATGCCCAACAGATCGTCGACCAATTTGATATTACGAATGCGACTGTTTCCCATCATTTATCCATATTGAAAAAGGCCGGATTGATTATTGATGATAAACAAGGGAAATATATTTATTATGAGTTAAATACATCGGTACTGGATGAAATTATCGGTTGGTTTTCATCCTTGACCGGAAAGAAAGAGGAACACAATGAAAAATAGATATCGGTATATGATGGTTATCATGGTTTTAGTAACAATGCTGAGTGCACTCTATACGTATACACAAGTGAATGATGAAATCGCTGTCCATTGGGGTGTGAACGGTGAAGCAGACGGCTACGCACCTAAGCAGCTTCTGCTGCTGTTTCCGTTTCTGATACCGGCTCTTGATTACTTGCTTAAGCTTTTGTTTCGTTTAGAACCACGCAAACGAAATATGCAGAAATCCTCGGCAGGATACGCTGTGATTCGCTTAGTGATCGGTGCAATCCTATGTGTCTGTACGATATTCACATGCCTGGAGGCATTGTATCCGAAAGCGATAAGTATCAATATCGTCGCTCCCTTTATGGTGGGAATCATGATTATGATTATCGGCAATGTCCTTCCTAAAATTCATTCGAATTATATCATCGGTATACGGAATCCATGGACGCTTGAAAATGAGGATATATGGCGTAAAACACAGCGTTTGAGCGGTAGGTTATGGTTCGGCGGCGGAGCATTGATCTGTATGCTCGCTCTTGTTTTACCGGATTGGTATCACATTCTGCTGATTATCATTATATTCGTGATGATTCTGTTACCGAATCTGTATGCTTTTTATTTATATCAACAAATGCGAAAGGAGAAAGCACATGATTGAAATCAAGCACGTCACAAAAATATTCGGAGGTACAAAGAAAGCGGTTGATGATATATCATTAACAATTAACGACGGTGAAATCGTCGGCTTTATCGGTGAAAACGGTGCCGGTAAAACTACTACGATCAAAATGATAACCGGTATATTAAATCCCGATGAAGGTGAAATAGCAATCAATCATATATCGATTGCGAAGGAACCGTTGAAGGCAAAGAAGGAAATCGGATTTGTGCCGGATCAGGCAGATATCTTTTTACGCTTAAAGGGAATTGAATACTTAAATTTTATGGCTGATATGTATGAGGTCAAGCAAGAAATGCGCTTACAACGTATTCAAGAGCTGGCTGAATTATTTTCGATGGAAAATGCGCTGAATGATAAAATATTATCTTATTCTCACGGTATGAGGCAAAAAATCGTAATTATGGGAGTGCTGATCAGCGATCCGAAAGTGTGGATTTTAGATGAACCGTTGACCGGTTTAGATCCGCAATCTGCCTTTCGCTTAAAGGAGCGAATGAGAGAGCATGCACAGCGCGGCAACAGTGTATTCTTTTCCACTCATGTGTTAGAGGTTGCTGAAAAGCTCTGCGATAAGGTCGCAATCATTCATAAGGGCAGCATTCTCTTTTTCGGAACGCTTGAGGCACTTCAAGCTCAGCATCCGAGCTGTGAATCCTTGGAAGCACTGTTTTTAGAGGTAATTCAAAATGCGTAAATATCTTTCCTTAACTAAAACACTGGTTAAAAGCGGATTTTCACTTGAAGACGGTAAGGCTCGCAAGCTTTATCGTATCCTGCTGTACGTTATCCTGTTGGTTTCGTTTTTGCCTACCTTAGGCGGTATTTATTTCTTGATTGATGCAGCCTTACCGCTGTATACACAAATCGATCAAACAGCGTCATTAATGGGAAGCATCTTATTTTTGGTTTGTTCTACAACTTTCCTCTTATCGCTGTTTATCATACCGAGCGTCTTTTATTTCAGTAATGATATTGATTTACTGCTGGCACTGCCCTTAAAGGGTGAGCATATCATTGCGGCTAAATTTACGGTATGCGTCATTTACGAATATCTGTTCGCTTTTGCGCTGTTAATACCCGCGACAGCAGCTTATATTCATGTATGCGGATTTTCGCTTTCTCTTTGCGTATTCGCATTACTGACAGCACTTCTGATACCGATATTTCCGCTTACGATATCGACCGCACTGACGATAATGATCATGCGCTTTATGCCGTTTTTCAAAAATAAGGATCACTTTCATTTCATCTCCGGTATTTTATTGGTCGCAGTAGGAATTTCATTATCAATAGCGATGAATTCCATGCAAACCGGTGAGGAAGGTGAATTGCTGAATTTATTAATGAGCGGAAACAATTCACTTTTAACGCTGTTTATGAAGCTCTTTCCGATTATCCCCTATTTCTCTTACGCAATCGTACAAGGAAGCATCATCGATTTTATGATTGGTGTCGGAATATGCATCATTGCTTTAATGATTTTATTAAGCATCGGAAAGCTATGGTACTTCAAGGGAGCGATCGGAAACAGTGAGTCCGGATCCAAACAGAAAAAGCTCACAGAGCTGTCACACAGGAACATGAAGCAGACAAATAAAGTTATTGCTTATTTAAAAAAGGAATGGCGCTTACTGCTTCGTACACCTGCTTTTGCGACCAACTGTATCGGCTCTACGGTGATATTTCCGATTCTCTTGTTGTTTATGACTATGTTCAATCAGGATCAAAAAGTAATGTTTTCTATGATAAGCTCCATTCAAAGTGATTCAAGCTTTGTGTATTATGTAATTATGTTTGGATTAGGTAGCGGTTTGTTTATCGGCTCAGTGAATATGGTTTCCGCAACTGCAGTTTCTCGTGAGGGAAGCAATTATATCGTGATGAAATACTTGCCGATATCATATCGTGATCAAATTCATGCGAAGCTGTTATTGGGAATTATTTTAGGTATTATCGGTAATCTTTTGACTGTTATTGCACTTATGTGTGCTCTTTCGTTTGATTGGTATTACTATATCATACTGTTTCTCTGTATGTGTATCAGTACAATTTTATCTAATGAAATTTGTATCATCGTGGACATGTACAAGCCGAAGCTTGTTTGGGAACAGGAGGCATCGGCAGTCAAACAAAATTTCAGTTCCTTTTTTGCGACAATGATCATGCTTGGATTATGTGCCTGTCTCATTTTTATCGCAATTATAATACCGAATGAATATTTGATTTTAACCAGCTTATGTTTCCTTGTCTTATGTACGATCGCAAGTATTCTGGGATATTGGCTCAGCGGAAATCTTGCACAGCATGCAATCAATAAACTATAGGTGATACTATGAAAATACTTTATTACAACACAAGCTATGAAAGCTTTCAGCAAATTTCCGCACTATTGAATACAATAAATATTCCTGTCGTATGGATTCAACAAAACCAAGGTTATCTGACGATTGATGATTTAATTAAACAAGCACCAATTATAGCTGAGCCTTGTACTCTGCCGGATATTTCAGTGATGATTTTCCATGAAATGAGCGATGAACAAATCAACGAGGTAATAGCATTATTGAAGCAGCATGGAATTACGATACCGTATAAATGTATCGTAACAAAGCATAATCAAACATGGCGCTTCGTTAAGCTATTTCAAGAGCTGATAGAGGAACATGAATATTTCAACACTTATGAGCAGTTAAAGCAATGTATTGCACAGGTCAGCGAGTTACATGAGGCTGACTACTGTGAGGATTCATGGAAGCAATATGAGACAGCTTTTATGATTGGTTACTTCCTGCTTCAAAAACAAAGCTCTGTCGACGAGTTAAAAAGTGCTGTTCAAGCAATCAACACTGCGAAAGCAAAGCTATCTAAAAAAGGATAGAATATGTAAAAGTGACCTTTCTAGGTCACTTTTTTGATTTAGTATATAATCAACGACAGCTTCATTCCAATCGATTCAACAACATATACTTTTACATCCACATAAATCACGATTCAATTTGATTATGGTAGCGTTCATAGAGAGAAGGCCCCTTTTTACAAGCACTGCAGCTGCTGCAGGTTCCGTTACAGCCAAAGCTTCGCCGTAATGATTGAATTGACCTTGTGATAATCAGAAGCAATATTATAAATATCAGGATGGTTGACATTGACTCACCTGCTTTCCTGAGGCATATGTGCCTTTCGGGCGCATCAGCATATATCCACTGCCTAATAAAGCCAAGCAAGCGAGCGCCGTCATCAGTGTAAAGCTACTGCCGTCTATCCAAATCCAAATCTGATAAGTGATGAAAGAAACCGTATATGCCAATATACATTGATAAAGAATTGCGAATATTGTCCACTTACGATGATTCATTTCACGCTTGATTGCGCCGATGGCCGCAAAGCACGGAGCACACAATAAATTGAATATCATAAAGGAATACGCAGATGCCATGGTAAAGCTCGCGGCTAAGCTTCCCCATATTTCAGCACCATCTTCGGCAACCTCTCCATACCCATATAAAATCCCAAAGGTCGATACGACATTTTCCTTTGCGACTAATCCGGATATTGCCGCAACTGCACTTTCCCAGTTCCCCCAGCCAAGCGGTACAAACAGAAAGGACAACGCAGAGCCAAGTGCAGCTAAAAAGCTTTGATCCAATTCATCGCTCTCCAACATTTGTATGCCGCCGTTCACGATACCGAAGCTTGATAAAAGCCATATCAAAATCGTAGATAACAAAATAATCGAGCCGGCCTTTTTAATAAAGCTGAAGCCACGCTCCCACATACTGCGAAGTACATTATCAAGCTTAGGCATATGATAAGTGGGAAGCTCCATTAAAAACGGTGCGGAATCGCCTGCAAACAAGTTTGTTTTCTTTAACATGATACCGGAAAGAATCACAGCCGCAATACCGATAAAATATGCGGAGGGGCTTACCCACCAAGCATCTTGGAATAAGGCTCCCGCAATGAGCGCAATAATCGGAAGCTTTGCGCTGCACGGAATAAAAGAAGTCGTTATTACCGTCATTCTGCGATCCGCTTCATTCTCAATCGTTCTGCTTGCCATGATGCCCGGAACACTGCAACCGGTACCGATCAGCATCGGAATAAAGGACTTACCCGATAAACCGAATTTACGAAAGATACGATCTAAAATAAAGGCAATTCGTGCCATATAACCGATTTCCTCTAACAACGCTAAAAAGAGAAATAAGACAAGCATTTGCGGTACAAAGCCAAGCACAGCGCCGACACCGGCCACAATACCGTCAATAATTAATGACATCAGCCAATCGGCACAATGTACGGAAACCAAAAGACTCTCAATAAAGGGCGGAATTAGTTCCGTAAACAATACATCATTGACCCAATCAGTAGCTATCCCACCGATTCCTGTCACTGCCATATAATAAATAAAGGTCATAATTGCCGCAAATATCGGAAGTGCCAACAACCGATTTGTCACAATACGATCGATTCGATCTGATACACTGATATCATTGTTTGATTTATGATAAGTTTTGGATAAAACATCAGTGATATATTCATATCGAGCACCTGTGATGATACTTTCACAATCATCATCAAAAGCTATTTCCAATCGTTCTCTGATTTCATTGATACGCTCATATTGTTTTTCATTCAATATCTGCTGATTAATCAAATCTTCTTCATTTTCCAAATATTTGATTGCATACCAATTTTGTTCAATCGGCTTATAACAATCACTGATCACATCCTTCACCTGTGCAATCGAAGTCATAATATTACCCTGATAAATATTAGAATAAGCAGGAAATGATGATTTATCAAGCTGTAATACCTCACTGATCAGCTGATCCAACCCTTCATTTTTTAATGCGGATACTTTTACAATCGGACACTCCAGAAGTTTTGATAAGCTTTCAACATTGATTTGATTTTCCTTTAATAAATCGCTCATATTCAGTGCTATCACGATCGGTATTCCGATTTCCCTAAGCTGTGTCGTTAGATAAAGGCTTCGCTCTAAATTCGTAGCGTCAAGCAGATTAATAACAACATCAGGACGCTCATTGATTAAAAAATCACGTGCCGCAAGCTCATCTAATGAATACGGTGAAAGAGAATAAATACCGGGCAGATCGATAATCTGAATGTCCTTGTTTGACTTTAAAAAGCCTGTCTTTTTCTCCACTGTTACTCCCGGCCAATTTCCTACCGATTGATTACTGCCTGTTAAGGCATTAAACATTGTTGTTTTTCCGCAATTCGGATTTCCCGCTAACGCAATTCTCATGATTTACCTCCTTGTTAGCTTATGCTAACTTAATTGCTAAAAAAATTTGTTATATCACTTCAACATTAATAACGGCAGCATCTTTTTTTCGTATTGATAACTCATATCCGCGCACATGCAGCTCCACCGGATCACCTAAAGGGGCTGCCTTTTTCATCACTACGACAGCATTTCTCGTAAATCCCATTTCCATTAGTCTTCTTTTGGCTGCTGCTGCGGCTGAAATACTTGTAACCCTAGCGCTTTGACCCCGTTTCAATTCATTTAACTTCATTCTGATACCTCCTGTTTTACTATGATACGATTACCTAACGATTTATCTAAAGCAATGCGTGTATCCTTGATCATTGCGATCAAGTTGCCGTTGATCTCACTCACAAGTGCACATTCCGCACCTGATACAAATCCCAAACTCGCTAAGCGTAAACGGATTTCATCACGTCCGATGATTTTATATACTGTAAGCTTTGTTCCCTTAGCTGCCATTGAAAGTGTCATAGATAACCTCCTCACCGCAGTTAGCATGCGCTAACTCAACACAAATATATTAGCATACGCTAACTTTTTTGTCAACACTTTTTTATTTGCAAAAGAAAAAGACAGAGAACTCGAAGGCTCTCTGCCTATTTGCAGTTTTGTGTAAGCTTTGATTGTATTAGTCTGATTCTTTTCTCAGCAAGCTGTTTGATTTCTTCATCGTAAACAGTAGCAGCATACCAAGCATAACATTTAAGAATCCGCTCATATCAACCGTAGAACTTGTAGTTGCAGTATTTACAATCGGATTGTCGCTTGATACGATTGCATAATAGGAATTGTGATTAGTAGTAAACGTAATATAACCGTTTTCTACTTTAGACGGAACTGTTGTTGCCTTTCCGTCATCGGTAATATATACAATGCCTAAATAACGCTTAGCCAATAATTCATCATCAAGCTTAATCTTAATTGTAAAGCTTCCGCTCGGAACATATTGTGCTCCCTTACGCAGCATATAAATATCATATATTTTTTCAATATTATATTTAGATACATCATGTTTATTTTTAATCTTTTGAATGATTTCAGCTTTCGCTTCCTTAGCTAGCGCTTCTACAATCAACTGAACATCCTCATGAAATTTACCGATAATCGTTACTTCATTCTTATTGTTATGGATTTGATTCACGTAACCCGGTTTCATGGGTTCATTAGGTTTGATTGGATTATCCGGCAAAGGATTAGGCTTCGGATTAGGATCGGTAGAATCAACCTTTACAAGCTCTTTTATCGCATTCTCTAATACATGGCGCGCAGCATCTACATCTTCCTGTGTTGCATCTGCATCTGCTTCTACTTCCTTTGCAGCCTTCAATGCCGCTTCCAACACTTTCCAGCTTTCTGCCGTATACTGATTCTCTGCTAATGCTTCCGCTTTTTTGATATCTGCAGTTAAATCACCCTTATATACTTCATCCGGTAGCGATGGGTCCACCTTTTCCAAGCCATCTACAGCCGCCTCTAACGCTTCATATGCTTCATCAACCTTATCTTGAGTCGCATCCGCATCTGCTTCTACAGCCTTTGCAACCTTCAGTGCTGCTGCCAATTCCTTCCAGCTGTCCGCAGTATAGTGGTCCTCTGTTAAGGCTTCTGCCTTATGAATTGCGGCAGTTAAATCACCCTTATATACTTCATCCGGAAGGGATGGATCCACCTTTTTCAAGCCGGCTACAGCTTCCTCTAACGCTTCATATGCTTCATCAACCTTATCTTGAGTCGCATCCATATCTGCTTCTACATCCTTTGCGACCTTCAGTGCTGCTGCCAATTCCTTCCAGCTATCCGCAGTATAGTGATCCTCTGTTAAAGCTTCTGCCTTATGAATTGAAGCAATCAATCTATCCTTATCTACTTTAACAGCCTTGACTAATGCTTCACGTGCCGCCTTCAATGAGGTGTATGCTTCATTAACCTCATCCTGTGTTGCGTCCACATCATCGTTTACCGTTTGTGCAGCAGTTAAAGCACTTTCCAAATCTGCCCAGCTGTCTGCTGTATAGTCTTTTTCCGTCAATTTCTCTGCCTTTTCAATCTCTGCTTCCAAAAGGCTCTTATCAACTACAACCTGTGTTGCGGCATATTCTCTGGCAAGTTCTGTCACCTTATCATACATTCTGTCCGTTTCTGAATGTACGAGCATTCTTTGAACCTCATCGGCATAGGTTGCACTTCCGTTATGAGTACCTTTAGTAGGTAGCTTCATTGATTTTGTCAGTGTTGTTATTTCCGTTTTATACTCATCGCTTTGTTCCATCAAATACTTCGCCTTCGCAACATCACGCATACCCTGCTTCAACATTTCATATCTCGGAGTGCTGTAGAAGGAAGCGTTATAATCAGCATCTATTTGATCACGTTCTACCGGATACACATACCATCCGTCACCCGGCTCCCAATAACGATAGCTGGCGTCACCATGCATATCATATACATAATTATCCCATGCCCAGCGCATAAAGCCATCGGTTCCTAAGGTCATTGTATACCAAATAGTCCAATAATTATCACCCGGATCACTAATCATAAAGTTTGTAGGATAGTCACCTGTACAGGAATAGAAGGTAGTAGTTAAGCCTAACTCTCTTCTGTGATCTGACAACTGATTCATCTGCGTCTGACTCGTTACATTACCTAGGTTGATTGAAATATCATCAACTCGATCGGTTAATGAATACTGATCCGGAGCCGCATAGTTTAATGCTGATGAAATTTTAAAGCTGTTGCCCTCAGAATCCGTTACAGATTCAATGGTGTTGACTGCAGCCGTTAAATCATCTAATTCACGTTCATCCATTGAAATATAGGTGATATCAAACCAGCCTTTTTCTTTAGAGTGTTTCATGAAATCTGTTAAGAATGCAGACCACGCCGCATCACCGGCTGTCGTACCCGCTTTTAATACTTCAGTTTTATAAGCAGATGTAGCCTCATCATAATACTTGATTTGATTTCCCCAAGGAACGATACTGAAGCATTTAATTTTACCGATACCGTTTACCGGATCAATAACTCCGGAATCGATCATGAAATTAATCCATTTATCATACCAGTCATAATTGAATTCCCATGTACCGTCACTTTTCTTTGTCCATTTAATCATAGACGGATCATTATAATAAGACTGGTGACCCCAAGCTTCCTCCACGATGTTCGCAACAATATCATGACCGCCGTTATCCGCATATTCCTTTACGGACTCACGTAACAGATTAAAGTGCTGTTCAGTGAAATAGAAAGCATCATTAGAATCATTTGAAATACCGCCACTCGGAGTAGAGCCTAAGCCTAAATAATAATTCGCAACCGCAAACGGATGTTGCCAAATCTGTAATTCCGTCTTTTCGTTTTCCGGCTGAACAAGATTCAAAACTTCGATTTCATATGTTAATTCAATCGGATTCGCAAGTTCATCTGCGGTAACGGTAATTTTTCCCGTATAGTTACCCGGCACTGTTGCTTGAGGAACATTCATACTTACCCATGCGAAATTTGCGGTATTCTTTGCGGCATCATGCGCACCGCCCTTATGAATCACATCAGGGAAATCTAATACGGTTCCTGCCAAGTTTCTTCCATCGTTCGCTTTGACATTTTTCAGCCATTTAATATCTATATTATCAGCAGCAATTTTATTGCCGTTATTATCGGTAAAATCAGAAGCTGTAATATTGATATTATGCACATTGGCTTTTGCTAAAATATTAAGCTTTGAATTTAAGATGTCGCCCTTCCAAGCAACACCGCTCCAATTTCTAACGATTTCAGCTGCTAACAGATCATCAAAATCACGTTGCGTCTCCAACAGCTTTTCGTTGCCTACGGAAACATTTAAGTCTTTAATAGCAGGATCAACATTGACCGTAACAGAAACAGAAATAGCAGTATCTTTTACCGTCGCAGTAACCTGCGTTTGTGACTTCGTTTTACTGATTGCGGTAATATTTCCGTCAGCATCGATAGTAGCCACGGAAGAATCAGCACTGGAGTAAACAATTTCAGGTTCTTCATTAAACCAAGGCTCATAAGAAATTGCCGGGAATTCAGCCGTTTGATTGATTCCTAAATCAATATCATCTGTATCCGCAAATATTCTTGTAATCGGCATGTCTTCATGATAAACCTTTAAATAATCTATCTGAAGGGCAGAGCCTGATTTCAGTTCAACCTTTAATGTATGCTCTTTGTTATCTAATTCAGAGGATTCAAACAGCATTTGCTGATGCTGGGCACTGCCTGTAGTTGTCGCATCTGCAGTACCTACCTCTGCACCGTCTACACTGATTTTATACACACCGTGTCCGCTGTTCTTAGAACCGATAAGCTGAAATTTAGTTCCTACGAAGCGCATTTCAAAATAGCCGTCACTTGTGTAGTGCTCATATCCGTCATGAAAATATTCAGGATAATAAGAATTGCCTCCGCCCCATGTTCCGGTATATTTGATCTTAAATAACTCATCGGTTTCGGTTGCCATCACATCCTCAATTACAGTAAAGCCGGTATCAGAGTTGCCGAAAACCTTTGCATAAACGAATTGTACACCATAGGTAGTACCGCTGCCTGTAGAAGCAGAATTTCGTTTATCTAATACAGTTACCTTCGCAGTATGATCTCCCGGGCTCAATTCGGCACTCTCATACAACTTCACATTAGTTTGCGTTGTGCTCGCATAAGCATCATGCTCTGTCGCCGTTCCGCCATCAATCGCAACACTGAACATTGCATGATCGGCAGCCTTTTTCCCGTATAATTCCAGTTTTGTACCATTAAATGTTATATCAATGGTAGCGCCTGCCGAATTACTCCAATGCTCTGTTACATCAGCAGAACTTCCGCCTGTCGTAGGCCAATAGTCCCAACCGCCGTTATTACTGTTACCGCTGGAATACACAAAGCGTGCATCATTATCATCAATGATTTCGCCTTCATCAGCTGCTTTAATTTCTATGACTTGATTCATCGTAATCACTGAAACAAAGCAGCATGCAGCTAACAACAGTTTAGTAAATTTTTGTATCGCTTTCATCTTTGTCCTCCTATAAATTATAAATAATAATACAAGCCTCTAACCCTATGTCTGCAACACCTCACTTATATCTACAAATGTGTACTTTTGTAAA
>CANSQL010000009.1 GCA_947649125.1 uncultured Erysipelotrichaceae bacterium
TATTGGTTCTTGTGAAGGTAACTGTTTTATTAGGCTCAATCGTAATACTTCCGATCGTAGGATCAAGCACATAAGGAGCAGGTACAGAAACCTCTTGAACATAGACCTTTTGCGGATTCAACTTAGTCGCATGAGCAATACCGTCATCCCCGGTGATATAAGTCCCGATAGGATCACTCATATCAGCGTTATATGAAAGCTTGAATTTCGTATTAGGCACTTCATCCCCATCTTCATTCAGCTTCTTAATATCAAGGTTGCCGTATTTTTGAACTTTGATATTGATAACAGTTTCATGAGGGTCAGGATATTTAAACGGTACAATGTTTTGTGAAGTATTAGAAGCGTAAAGAATAGAAGTACCTACACAGGATTCCTTCACCATCTGATATTTCACTTTAGCATTTTCAGGCGCATTAGCGCTGGCAGTAATCGTCAAGCTATTACCACTTTTTTTCACTGTTAAACCATCACTTTTAGAAGTGAATTCATAGTTTCCAAAAACACCTTCTGTATCAGTGATTGTTTTTGATTCACCGATTTTTAAAGTTATTGACGTTTTATCGAATGAAGGTAACTTTTCAAATTGTTGCAATCTTTCAATTATTTTCGTCTTCTTTGCGGAGTAGCCATCAAATGAATTAGAAGTAAACTTTAGTCCCATAGCCTCCCATATCATGAATTGAGTAGCCACATAATCATCATCGGTTTTGTTTTTCACCATATGCCAACCGGCATATGCGATTTGTTCCATTCGCCTTTGTTGAGAGTGTGAATATTCACTTTTCGTGAAATTAGCATCGATATTCAACTTCTTATTGGGTTGGACACAAAAAGCAATTTCTCCGTTCACAAATATTTTAGAAACTGTTTCACCATAAGCATCAACTACACTTCCATCTGGATTATAACCTGTATAAGAGTATAGAATTTCCTTCCCTATGGTAATATTGTCTTTCGCGTGTACAGGAAGCGACATATTTGAAACCGCTATAAACACTGTACACATAAGTATTGATAATCGCTTTATTGTTTTTTTTAATTTAAGCATAACATCACCTTTTCCTTTCTACCGAGAGCTTTATAGCTTTCGGATTTATGCTTATAAAAATCATTAGGACTTATATGTGAATACACATTGCCTTTCTCTTGCAGGGGCAAAAGCCCCTAAGTGTATATCACCTTATAATAATTCAAGGTCATCCACTCCTTTCCTTACACAGAAAAAGTAAGGTACATATGCCTGTTTAAAGCGCCCTTACTTATTACTTACGATCGTAATTTGAGAAATACAAAAAATTTTTAAACTTTTTTCAATTTATTTTGAAGGATATAAATGGGAATAAAAAAACGAACCATTAAAGCAAAGCGTTGGTAAAGTAGAGATATGAGAGAATATAGTATATAATTATATTGCCAAACCAAGAAAAGGATATTTTTAAGCAGTAACTCAGTCCTTTAGGTCTTGGTTTGGCGACTTTTTCCTATCTGAGTTGCTGCTTAAAAATAATAGGAATTCAATATGCGCCAAACCAAAAATTCCTCATATACAAAAATGTTTTCTGTTCTTAATGAAACGGAAGACTTTTTTGAGGTTGATATTTTGAGCAGGATTCAAGAGGACTACATGAAATATCATGAAAACAATTTAGTCGATTATTTGCGCCTCTTGAATAAAGAACTTTTATGTCCAAACTGTAAATCTACTGAAATTATAAAGTACGGAAAAAATAAAAGCGGATCTATACGTTATAAATGTAAGTCATGTGGAAAGACATTCAGTAGCTTAAAGGATACTTTGTTCTTCTCGAGTAAGATTAATCTTAAAGCATGGTTTGCTTTTTTTGGAATGCATACTTAGCGGAAGCTCTACCTTAGAAGCCTGTATTGTAGCGAAAATATCGCCTGTTACGGGTGTAGAATGGATGAAGAAAATATTCAAAACCTTAAATCATTATCAAGAGAATATTATTCTGGGAAAGAAAGTATATATTGATGAAACGTATGTTCATGAAGATTCCTCAAAAATATATTTTCTTGACGATATTGGTAAAATCAAGAAAGTAAAGAAACAGCCAAGAGGAATATCTAGAAACAAAATATGTATTCTCTTGGCAACAGATGAAGATAAATCTATCGGCTATATAGTATGTCATGGAAGACCTCAAAGAAAACGAATTTATAATATCTGTAAAGACCACTTAGAAAAACAGTCAACAGTAATAGGGGATATAGATAATTCAATCACATATACGGCCGAAAAGATGGATTTAAAACGAATTATGTATAAAAGTAATACATATGAAGCATATGAGAATTTGGAACCTATCGATCAATTATGTGCTCGCTTTAAATTCTTCATTGACAAACATCGAGGGTTCAAGAAGAAATTTCTTGCGGATTACATTAACTTATTTATATTTATCGATAATGAGAAAAAAATCGAAAAAGACTTATATAAACTCACTCTAAAACTATTGAAAATGATGTTTGAATATAATAAAAGCAGTAAATAACCTTTATATAAAGGATTTTCTACCAACGCTTTGCTTTAATGGTTCGATAAAAAAAAGCCGATATTCATATATCGACTTTGCTTGATTAACAATTACTCATTACTTAACAACCCCAACCGTAATTATCGCAAAACTCATTGCCATAATTAAAATCTACAGTCCATTTATTTATGAGATTATCACATTTATCGGAAATCTGTGTATAACCAAATGAAACTATCGATGAGTCCTTTTCACTCATCATATTACCATAATCAATCGCTTCCTGCTCGCTATTGAACATTTTACCAGAGTTACCCAGTGCGTTAGCAGGCAGTTCTCCCGCTTTACAAGTCTGCTGCGGCTTTGATTGCGTTGGCTTTTTATTTGAACCTGTGTTCCCGGTTGCAGGCTTGTTATAGCTTCCTTGATTGCTTGTGTAACCGTTCCCGCTTGATTGATTATTATTCTGTGTCTGAGTCTGCTCCTGCGGTTTTTTCTTTACCGTTACTTTATAGCTGCTTTCCGCTTTATTTCCGTTCACATCATACGCAGTTATCTTCACCGTATAGCTTCCTGCCTTCTTGGCATTCACATCACTTGTGATAATATAGCCGTTCTTTGTCATCTTCTTATCCTCGCTCTTTTTGAGATCACCGTCTACAGGATCTTTCACTGATTCAATGTTAGAAGCCGCATCAAACTTATCTCCTGCAGTGATTTCAAGCTTTTCTTTTTTCAGCTTAATTAACGGCTTTTTTGTATCCTTTACTTCAAGCTGGATTTCCGTCTCGATTTCCTTATCCTTTTCATTCACAAAGACTGCGGTTACCTGCTGCTCGCCGATTTTCTTAGAGTCAAACCCCTTGACTTCCTTCAGCGCAACCTGTTCATCCGTCAAGGTTTCAGCCTTCAGCTCACCCCCATATTCAACAACAACGCCTTCCTTCACCTCAACAGAAGCCTTCCCGCAAGCCCCCAACAAAACACCTACCATAACGCACGCGATAATCTTTTTCACGTCAAATCTCCTCCTAATTTATCGTTTTTGCTTTTTTTACACCTCTAATATACCAAGCCAAACCATTCATGTCAATGCTCTGCACTATTTATAGAGCATGTTTTTAATAAAAATATGTCAGACAGTGACATGTGAAAACATATTGCCTTTCACTCATAGGTGCTAATACCCCTAAGTGTATCTCACCTTATAATAATTCAAGGCTATCCGCCCCTTTCCATATAGAAAAAGTAAGGTACATAAACCTCTTTAAGGCGCCCTCACTAATTACATACAATCGAAATTTGAGAAATACAAAAAAAATTAAAATTTTTTTAAAATTTTTTTAGAGATTATGAAATGAGATAAAAAAAGCCGGTATATAAATACCGACCGGAACTATGATTAACTTAATAAGGCTACTGTTTAAAGCTTTCAATCACTTTCTGTAAGAAAACTTATTTCTTTTCCACACGCGCTACCTTACTGTCAATCGCCGCCTGTGCAACCGCCGCGGCAATTTCTTGAGCGACACGCTTATTCAACGCACTCGGAATAATATATTCCTCATTCAATTCCTCATCACTGATCAAAGCTGCGATAGCTTTTGCGGCAGCGACCTTCATTGCCTCATTGATATCCGAAGCCCGCACATCAAGTGCCCCGCGAAATATCCCCGGGAATGCCAATACATTATTGATTTGATTCGGATAATCACTGCGTCCGGTACCGACGATAAAGGCACCTGCTTCCTTTGCCGCCTCAGGCATGATCTCAGGTGTAGGATTTGCCATCGGAAAAACGATTGCCTTATCAGCCATTGATCTCACCATATCCTTTGTCACAACATTAGGCGCGGAAACACCGATAAAAATATCCGCATTTTTCATCGCATCGGCAAGTGTTCCGCTTAACTTACGCTTGTTTGTGATTGCGGCCATCTTTTGCTGAGCCTCATTCATATTGGCACGTCCCTCATACAACAGACCGTCGATATCACAAAGAATAATATCACCGAAGCCCATCTCTGACAACAGCTTGGCAATCGATATACCGGCAGAGCCCGCACCGTTGATTACGATATTCAGCTCTCCCATTTTCTTTTGACTCAGCTTCACCGCATTCAACAACGCGGCAGCTACCA
Source organism: uncultured Erysipelotrichaceae bacterium (assembly GCA_947649125.1). Taxonomy (GTDB): domain Bacteria; phylum Bacillota_I; class Bacilli_A; order Erysipelotrichales; family Erysipelotrichaceae; genus C-19. The sequence continues at coordinate 4,640 of CANSQL010000009.1, forward strand.
CGATAGCCGTTCCGTGCTGATCGTCATGGAAAACCGGAATATCACAAAGCTCCTTTAAACGCCTTTCAATTTCAAAACAGCGCGGCGCAGCGATATCCTCTAAATTGATACCGCCGAAGCTTCCTGCCAAAAGCGCAATCGTGCGAACGATTTCCTCGGTATCCTTACTGCGAATACATAACGGAATCGCATTAATACCGCCGAATTCCTTAAACAAAACGCACTTGCCTTCCATCACCGGCATGCCTGCCTCAGGCCCGATATCACCAAGTCCCAACACAGCCGTACCGTCGGTAATAACAGCGACACTGTTGCCTCGTCCCGTATACTCATAAGATTTATCAATATCCTTCTGAATTTCTAAGCAAGGCTGCGCTACACCGGGAGTATATGCCAATGACAAATCATCCCTTGTTTCAATTTTCATCTTTGCGACTGTATCAAGCTTCCCCTTCCATTCCGCATGTAAGCGTAATGATTCCTTTGCGTAATCCATAAATTCCTCCTATTTATTCTTATTCCTGCATTTACATTTCTCTTTACAGCATGTTTTTTTATTTTTTCGCTCTGTTTGCGGAATCACTCTCTCAATAAGAGCGCGTTTTTTCTTTAACTCCGCTTTTTTCTCATTTGCCAACCGCATCGTCTGATAGGCACAATATAAACTGCCTGTGAATATAACGGCACGAATCATTTTATCGGTCTTATCAAGATTCACATGATCCAACAGCCGCTCATAATATGATTTTTCATTTTGCGTACCATCACCAAGCTGTTCTGCCCTTGCCTCACTGTATACCGGCTCTTTTCGACATGTCACAACAGTACCTGCCGCAATATCCTTATCAATCACACATCCGTCACCGATAACGACTCCGCGATGAATCGTTACACCCGCAAGTATCGTTACATCATTACCGATACAAACATTATCCTCAATCGTGATCGGTGAAGCAACACCGCGCTGTCTGTCGTTCCCCTCATAATCAAGCTTAGCCGTCAACAGCTTCACATGATTACCGATCTGTACATGATTCTTGATCGTAATAACGGCATCATCCTCAAAATACGCACTGTGTCCGCAAGTGAATGCTCTGCCGACAGTAATATTGCTTCCGTAAATACAATAAAACGGCTGTTTGATTTTAAAGAAGCCCTTTGCGTGTATCAATCGCTTCATATAAGCGTTGCGATAATCAAATTCACTCACAAAGCTGCGATTAAAGCGATATTGTCGATAAGCACTGCGATTTTGTTTCCATAATCCGCTTAAGCTGTTTCGATGAAAAGTCTGTTCCTTATCAGTATTCATATTGTCATCTTCCTTCCTCATTATTTTAACACGTTTTACTTATGATTACTACGTTTGATTTCATCCAACGCTGTCCGATAACACAAAAAGAAAAGGAGTGAGATTCTACTCCTGCTCCTTTACGACAATTTCCATATCCTTCGCTTCATCTAAAGCGATCTTTTCTGCTTTTTTCACAAATCGTTTATAATAAATGACCGTATAAATATTTGCGATACCGTCTAATATCAGTAGAAAACTGAAATAATTTTCCAATAACGAACCTAAGTCAAAAAGCACAAGTACGATTCCCAAAACAGCCGGAATCAGTGACAGACATAGATGCGCAGGCCACTGCTTATCCTTTACTCTCAACAGATTCATACTGTACTGCAGTCTCAATATACTGTCCAACACGACAAGTACACCAATCACAGGACGATAATAATCAACGATGTAATCAGCCTTAAAACAAACGACCAATCCGCCGAACACAAGCAACAGACCGAAGGAGAACGTAAAGTCCTGGGGCTTCATATAATCCTTTTTCAACAAATAGATCAATATCTGCATAATACCTACTACCGCAACGGCAATCCCCGCTACCTTAAAAAAGCTTAAAAATTCACTTGCCTGTACCTGATAGGATACAAACGCAAAGATAAAATAAAATGCCGATAAGACAAGCAGTTTCCAATTCTCAATCTTGATATTCATATAATATCCCTCTGTTTCTTCATTAATCATAATACCATGAGTTATCACAGGAATCAATAGGAAAAGCCGTTTTCATTGAATGATAAACGGACAAGAAAAAGCTGTAATTATGATAAGACCTACTGTCCTTAATAATTACAGCTTCTATATCCTTTATCTTATACCCTCATATCCTTATTACAGATAGGTATTCAAATAGGATATACATGAATGAAATGAAACGATACTTATTTATTCTCTGACCTGCTTGAAGCTTTATTCATCTGAAAGCTTCATAAAGAAGGACAACAGATAGAGTCCGCTTAACGCAACCAATGAATATACGATACGAGACAGCATCGTCATTGTACCGAATAAATATGCCACCAAATCAAATTCAAATATCGCAATCAATCCCCAGTTGATACAACCGATGATCGCAATCGCTAACGCTATTCCTTTTATTGTTTTCATAATCAATACCTCCTGTTTAATTACCGCCCGGACCGTCTTGACGCTCACGCTTATCCGGATAATACTTCAGATTCGCATTGGTCCATTGGTTATTCCCTGCATCTTTTTTATTTTCCTGATCCTTTAATAAATCCTTTTTTCGATCTGGCATAGTGCTTACCTCCTGATAGTAGTATGCGCAATATGTATAAAATAATATGAGAAAATGAAAAAATATGATGTGCTGTACTGAGAATAACCCTTATAGACGTACTTTTACCATTCTTAGTTATCCTTATATTAAGCATATAATTTTCTTATCGCTCTCCTTTTCGTTATCCTTTCCATTATCCTTATGTTTTTTATGTTATCCTTATAATTTTCTTATAATAACGCTATCCTTATAGTATCCTTATAAAATCGTTATAACTTTATTCACATATTGTCCTTAGAATATCCTTCCTATCATTTCCCACGGAAAGCTCATTCCTATAATCTGTCCTTTGCCCTCACACTTCTATAACTTAAATTATTCAAATCTCCCAATCGCCGCCCTTGACATTTTCTCATGAAAGAAATAATATTTAGTATACTAATAATTAGATAGCTAACAATCAACAAAAATAAGAAAAGAACGAAAGGAAGAAACCACATATGAACACCCCGTTACATATCCTGTTATTCAAGGTATTTCACCTCCAACGAAAGAAAATGCGAAGTGATATGAAGCGATACGGACTATTTCCGGGTCAGCCCAAGGTGCTTCGCTACATCAATGTTCATGAAAACTGCAAGCTGAGTGATATCGCAAGAGAATGTGATATTGAATGCGCTACTGCCAGTAAGCTGTTAGAAGGCTTAGCGGAAAGCGGAATGCTGGAGCGTTCCGTCAATACAATGAATAAGCGGGCACTTCAAATCAATATTACCGATAAGGGCAGATATGCGCTTAGCTTATGGGAGCGACACTGTGAAGAAATTGAGAAAATCGCGATGCAGGACTTTACCGAAGCTGAAATTAAACGCTTTAAACAGGACATGCAGCGTATTTATCATAACCTGAGTAAAATAAACACAAAGGAGTGATTGGATGATCAAGCGTTTATATCCCTATATGCGTAAATATAAAAAACAGTTATTTTTGGCTTGCTTTTGTGTTGTTGCGGAAACTGTTTTTGAACTCATTATACCGGTATTTATGGCTGATTTGATTGATGTGGGAATCAGTCAGGGAAATCGTGATGTAATTATGGAACAAGGTTTGTTGATGCTGTTTTGTGCACTTTGTTCCTTACTGTTAGGAATACTGTATGCACGCTATGCAGCTCTTGCGGGACAGGGCTTCGGAGCAGAGCTGCGTAAGGCACAGTTTGAAAAGCTGCAGGACTTTACCTTTTCCAATATCGATCATTTTTCGACCGCTTCCTTAATCACAAGATTAAGCAGTGATACGGCAATTATTCAAGGTGCGGTATCTAACGGAATTCGTCCGCTTGTACGCTCACCGGTAATGATGCTGAGTGCTTTGATTTTTACCTTTGCGATCAATCTGAAGCTTGCCTGTATCTTTTTAATCACAATGCCGATTTTGGGTATCGGTTTATGGATCATCGTACATAAGGTGGCACCGTATTATCGCCGTATGCAGCAGGCAGTGGATAAGGTCAATGTCGTTGTTCAGGAAAACATCAATGCGATTCGAGTGGTAAAGGCATATGTCAGAGATGATTATGAGGAAGCAAAGTTTGATAAAGTAAGCAAGGAGCTGCAGGCTGTTTCTATTCGCTCCTTTTCGACCTCGGTATGGAATCTGCCGTTATTTCAAGCAGTTGTATATGCCACAATGGTATGTCTGTTATGGTTCGGCGGGAATATGATCTTTGAAGGCTCGATGCAGGTCGGTGAGCTTACCGGTTTCTTAAGCTATGTGCTGCAGATTTTAAACGGCTTAATGATGCTGTCTAATGTGTTTCTGATGCTGACAAGAAGCATGGCCGGCGGTGAGCGAATTCTTGAGGTGCTTGATGAACCGATTTCAATGACCTCACCGAAGGACTCTGAGCTTGAAATCACCGAAGGCAGTATTTCCTTTCAGCATGTCAGCTTTAAATATCATAACGAAGCAAGTGAAAATGTATTGACCGATATTCATCTGAATATTCCTGCCGGCAGTACCGTCGGTATTTTAGGCGGAACCGGCTCGGCAAAATCAACACTTGTACAGCTCATACCGCGATTGTATGATGTAAGTGAAGGACAGGTTTTGATCGATCGACATGATGTCAGGGAATATTCATTAAGTCATCTGCGATCAAGCATCGCTATGGTACTGCAGAAAAACACACTGTTTTCCGGTACCGTCAGAGAAAACTTGTTGTGGGGCAATCCGAATGCCGATGATGCAGCCTTGAAACAGGCCCTACAAATCGCTTGTGCCGATGAATTTGTCAATGCCTTTCCTAACGGTCTTGATACTTGGCTTGAACAGGGCGGTGTCAATCTCTCCGGCGGTCAAAAGCAGCGTCTTTGTATTGCCCGCGCCTTGTTGAAGCAGCCGAAAATACTGATCTTTGATGATTCTACAAGTGCAGTGGACAGCGCAACCGAACAATCGATCAAGACAGGCTTGGCACAGCTTAAAAATACCACCGTTATCATTATCGCGCAGCGTATCAGCAGTGTTATGAACTGCGATCAAATCATAATTTTAGAGGACGGCAAGGTCAATGCAGTCGGTAACCATGATACCTTATCAGCGAATAATCAGATTTATCGCGAAATCTATCAATCACAAAAGGAAGGAGCGATGCTGTAATGAAAAACGATAAAAAAACGATTCCTTCCGATCGTGCGGCAACCTTACGCTGTTTTATCCCTTATCTGTCAAGATATCGCTTTTCCTTATGGGGCATTGCCCTGCTTGTGATATTCAGTGCCGCAGTAAATCTTTACGGAACCTATTTGATTGCCCCGATCATCAATCAATATATCCTGCCGCATAACTATGACGGTCTTTTACAGGCAGTGCTGTTTATGTGCGCAATGTATACACTCGGTGTGATCAGTACCGCAGTTTATAAGCAGCGCATGACAAAAATTGCGCAAGCCGTTATATTCGATATTCGCAAGGATCTGTTTGAACATATGCAGTCGCTTCCGCTGCAGTTCTTTGATACAAATACACACGGTGATATCATGTCTCATTATACCAATGATTTAGATACGCTACAGGATGCCTTTCATAACTGCTTCGATAATATCATTCAAAGCTTTACGATCATTGTCGGTACATTAATTGCCATCTTTATTTTAAATTGGCAGTTGTCGTGTATCGTATCCTTATTTATGATAATCATGACATGGCTGATTCAATACTACGGAAAGCGCAGTAAAAAATATTTCCGTATTCAACAACAGGCAATGGGAGCATTAAACGGCTTTATCGAGGAATCGGTAGAAGGTGCCCGAGTAATCAAGGTTTTCCAACATGAACGACAGTCGATTGCGGATTTTGACAAGCGCAATGAGAATTTACGTTTTGCGTCTGCCAATGCCTTGACCTATGCAGGAAGAACGATACCGACCGTGGTTTCTCTTTCCTATGTGAACTATGCGATCGTTGCCTGTATCGGCGGTTTCCTTGTGCTTTCGAATCAGCTGATGCTCGGAGAGCTTTCCGCTTATTTGATTTATGTAAGACAGACGGCAATGCCGATCAATCAATTCACCCAACAGCTGAATTTCATTCTTGCCGCTTTGGCAGGGGCACAGCGTATCTTTACCCTGATGGGCATACAACCGGAAATTGATGAAGGCAGAGTTACACTGGCTCAGGTGAAAAAGGGCACTGACAACAGCTTGACGGAAAGTGAAACCCATACCGGACAGTGGGCATGGCGCCATCCGCATGAAAACAAAATCGAATATGTTCCGTTAGCCGGTGATGTGCGCTTTGAAAATGTCGTATTTGCCTATCAAAGCGATCAAACGATATTAAAGGGCATCAGTCTTTACGCAAAGCCGGGTCAAAAGATTGCCTTTGTCGGCAGTACCGGAGCCGGTAAAACAACTATTACCAATTTAATCAATCGCTTTTATGATATCGCACAGGGCAGCATCATGTATGACGGTATTGATGTGAAGCTGATTAAAAAGGCCGATTTACGAAAATCGATCGCAATCGTATTACAGGATACTCATTTATTCAGTGATACGATTATGGAAAATATCCGCTACGGTAATTTAAACGCAAGCGATGAACAGGTCATTGAAGCCGCAAAGCTTGCCAATGCACACAGCTTTATCAGACGTTTACCGCAGGGCTATCAAACACAGGTCCAAAGTGACGGAGCGAATTTATCATCAGGGCAAAGACAGCTGTTGGCAATCGCAAGAGCGGCGGTATGCGATCCGCCGGTATTGATTTTAGATGAAGCGACAAGCTCAATCGATACAAGAACCGAAAAGCTGATTGAAAAGGGGATGGATCAGCTTATGAAGGGCAGAACCGTCTTTGTGATTGCGCATCGTTTAAGTACGGTTCGTAATGCCGATGCAATCATGGTATTGGATCACGGTGTCATAATTGAGCGCGGTTCCCATGAGGAGCTGTTGAATAAGAGAGGCCGTTATTATCAGCTTTACAACGGACAGTTTGAATTAGATTAAAAAGTATGAATGTGTGCTCATACTTTTTTTACGTTTATTCACAGCTATCAGTTTTCTCAAGCAAACCCTCAATCATAAGACAACAAATTAAAATCTTATATCACTGTGATGACAGTCCATCAATTTTTTCATACCAGTAAGCTACATGACCCTTTCTCAGAAAACCAACATCGTATATTATTCTGAACCCTTCACAAATTTCATCACTGTCTTATAAGCCAAGCATCCCGCACCATATCCAAGTGTATATAAAATCATATCCACAAGATCAAGCATACCGCGCATCGTAACAAACTGAAGTACCTCAACCGATAAAGCACAGAAAATAAACAGAATAAAAATCATTCGATCATTCAAGCTCTGCTTCAGCCACTTAACGGCAGTATAAAAAGGAATAAACACAGCGATATTCAGAAACAGAAGCACAACACTGTCATTATATGCAGAATCAATAAACGCAAACGGATCTAGGCTGATGATTCTTTCACCGATATTGATACGATCAAAAAAGCACAGACTCATTAAAATAAAATACATAAGCATCGTTATCATTTTTTCAAGGTAAGAAAGCTTTATTTTAAATATGCATTTCAATAAGATATAAACTAAGTCGATATGACAAAAGCATAGAAACAAGCCTTTGTATACATTGTTAATATTATAGATACGATCAATGATTTGTAAACCGATAAAACGATAGCACAGAAAGCCGATGATAATGCTGACAATCCACAGCACTATATTTTTTAAACCGTTATTTTTATTCATTATGCCAAACTCCTTAAGCATTAATCTACGAACGCTTATAGGTATCATATCACAGAAAGCAGTAAAGCTCAATCTGCTAATTCTTCTACACACTTTTTCGGAAACTGCTTTCAATTCTTGCCTTTCCGAATTTAATACATTCAAACTGATAACGGTACTGAAATTACAAGTCGTTTAAGAAGTGATAAGATTATTCTCTTTGAAGTAAAACTGGAATTCATGAATATAAAGTATCGCCCCATTCGTCCTGTTGCTTCAAGACATAACGGAAAGGTGGAATCATAGAGAAGATCAGAAAAGATTACATAACTTAAACAGTTTTATTTTCAATGCCCCTCATAAACAACTCAAAAAAATATCTAAAAAAAACAATCATCATCCTATCCATCCTCTTGGTTATTATCTCCCATACATGATTTTTTTTGACTTCTTTAACGTATAACTATCATTGACAAACCTACAAAATGACCTTATTCAGTTTTTGTTTATACTTGAAAACCACGCTTGTTTATAATATAATCTTAAAGAACCGGTTTCAAAGCCTCCCGGTATAATCATAGGCAAGGTTTCAAAGTATGTGTATATTAATAGCCTTGTCTTTAAAGACAAGGCTTTTTAATAAAGAAAAGAGGTCAGTATGAAACGAAAGATTATCATTGACTGTGATCCCGGAATAGATGACAGCTTGGCATTAATGCTGGCATTGAGCTCTGATGATATCGAGGTAATAGGTATTACTATCGTTTCCGGAAATACACCTGTACAAATGGGCTTTGAAAATGCGAAAAAAGTATTAAAGCATATGCAGCGTTTAGATATTCCCATTTATATCGGTGCAGCTGTACCACTTACGAAAGAATATGTCAATGCGCTTGACACGCATGGGAAAGATGGCTTGGGCGAAAGTTTTCTGCCTGAGGTAGATGGCTATCAACAAGATAAAGATGCAGTATCCTTTCTCATTGAAACACTGAAAAAAGAGCATTGTTCTGTCATTGCGCTTGGACCTTTAACTAACATTGCCCAAGTCATTAGGAAGGATCCGACAGCTTTCGCATGTATCGATCAGCTGATTTCAATGGGCGGTAATTTTCGCTCCCACGGAAACTGTTCCCCTGTTGCGGAATACAATTACTGGGAAGATCCGGACGGTGCCGCACTTGTATTTCAATACTCAGCAAAAATACAGAAACAAATTCATATGATTGGTTTAGATGTTACAAGAAAAATAGTATTGACACCGAATTTACTATCGTATATCGAGCATCTTCATTCATATCACGGTACTTTCATCAAGCAAATTACCAAATTTTATTTTAAGTTTCATTGGGAGTGGGAGCATATCATCGGCTGTGTTATTAATGATCCGTTAGCGATGGCGTTTTTCATACAGCCACAGCTTTGTGCCGGTTTTGCCGCCTATGTAGAGATTGTAACCGACGGTGCTGCACGAGGTCAGTCTATCGTTGATGAATATGGTTTCTATAAGAAAAAGGCAAACGCATATGTATATCATCAAGTAGACACTTTTGCTTTTTATCATTTGTTTTTTGAACGATTATTCCAATGTTCAAAAGCTGAAATTGCCTATCTTGATAAATTGATTGTAAAGGAGTAAAGTTTATGAAACATTCATTAAGTGTATATCAAATATGTCTTATCGCATTCGCAATCGTATTAAATTTGGTCGGTGCACAAATTGCTTTATTACTGCAATTACCGATTTATTTAGACAGCATCGGCACTTGTTTGCTTGCTTACGCACTGGGACCTATTTACGCTGTGCTGCCCGGTTTATTCAGTTCTGTAATCAACACAATGTTAGGTGATGCCTACGCACTTTATTACGCACCGGTCGGAATTTTACTGGGGTTCTTATACGGCTATGCATGGAATCATTTTCTGAAAGGAAAAGAGCGCTTGCTCATCGCCGCTTTGTTCATAAGTATTCCTACTTCGCTGTTAAGTGCATGTATTACCGCTTACTTATTTGGTGGGATTACCTCTTCCGGTTCGACATACATCGTTCAGCTTTTGGCGCACACACCGTTGGGTTTAACAATCAGCTGTTTTATCGTTCAATTTATCACCGATTATTTGGATCGTTTACTTGCTCTCATGTTAGTAAAACAATTTAAACAGCGAATAAAAATATCGAAATAAATCTTTCCTATTATATAGATAAAACCTCTAAATATTCACAAACACTTTCAGTTAACAGTTTCGCTATAGCCTGTTGATAAGAAGGCTGCATCAATTGACTGCGATCATTTGTATTTGATAAAAAGCCGCATTCCACCAATACCCCCATAGGCTTCGTCTCATTCAAAATATAATAATCACCCGGCTTTGTATGCTTATCTGTTTGGTTTAATACATTCATGCGCTTTTGAATCATATCGGCAAAGTTCTTAGAGGTATCGCTTTGCTTCTGATAAAACACTTGTCCGCCGTGTATCGCTACATTAGGATAGGCATTTAAATGAATACTGATAAACAAATCTACTTGTTTGGCGTTAATTATATTTGCACGCTTTTTCATATCCTCTTTTTTGCGATTACTTGCGCCCTCACTTGCTAAATCATATGCGCCGTCTCTTGTGAGAAGCACACTCGCTCCTTTGGTTTCCAGCTCCCTTTTCAGCTGCTTGGAAATCGCAAGATTGATTTGTGCTTCTTTTACGCCTTCTTTTTGTGCGCCTTCATCTTTTCCGCCGTGTCCCGCATCAACAACGATTACGACACCGTCTAACGGTAAACTCTTTGTTTGCACAAGGGCATGAATTTGAATTACTGCACCAAACAGGAAAGCACAGGATAAAGCGATGATCCAATAATACTTTTTTTTCATAAAATCACCTACCTATATGTATGCTGAAAGAATTATATTTATGACTGAAAAGTATTTTATCGGTTTTCAAACTATTGTACTGAAGCATCACAGATATCTTATTATAAATATCATCTGTTTTTTATTATTCTAAATCAAATCAGTTTATGTTATAATACTCCCATGTCAAATACAAAACAAAAACTTTTGATTTTTTTTGCGGCAATCTCCGCAGGTACCCTATTGATATCAAATCTCGCAGCGGTAAAGCTGTGGGACTTTTTCGGCATTGCCGTTGACGGCGGTGTCGTTGTCTTTCCGCTTACCTATATTATCGGTGATTTGATCGTTGAGTGCTACGGCAAAAAAATTGCGAACAGCATTATTTTTTCCGGCTTTGCAGTCAATGTAGCCGCAGTAATTGTCTTTTGTTCAATCACGGCATTATCGGATAATCCCGGCAATATGCAGACCTCAATGCAGGATATCTTAGGATTTACACCGCGTATTATCGTTGCTTCCTTAATTGCCTATGTAAGCTCTAATTTATTAAACAACGCTGTGTTCATGAAAATGAAAAGCGGAAACAGCGTATTTGCGAACAGCTTTATTGCGCGGGCCTTGGCTTCCTCGGCATTTGCGCATTTGATTGATTCCGCTATCTTTGAAACCATCGCCTTTATCGGTGTTTTAAGCTTTCATGAGTTTTTGATGCAGGCCGCCTTCGCTTACCTGTTAGGCTTCGGCTTTGAGCTTGTATTAGCGCCGCTTGAGGCTTGGATCGCAGGCAAGGTAAAACGCTGTATGAAGGAGTATCAAAACAACAATCGCTTCAGCTTTGAGATTACGGATAAAATTCCCGGAACGCTCGGTCGTGCCGGTATCATTCATACACCGCACGGTGATATCAAAACCCCGGCCTTTATGAGTGTCGGGACAAAGGGTGAGGTTCGCTTCCTTACGATGGAAGAGCTGAAAAGCATCAATGCACAGGCAATGCTCAGCAACGGCTATCATCTGCGCAATGCTTCAAAGGAAATCGCGAAACAAGGCGGCTTGGCCGAATGGTCCAAATGGAGAGGTCCTACGCTGACCGATTCCGGCGGTTTTCAAATCATGTCGCTCGGCTCCGGCTGCGGTAAGGTTGTCAGCATGGAGCGCGAAAGAGAAGTTACCAATGCCGAGATCAAGGATCGCTTGGCTCATGTCAAAGAAGACGGGGTACATTTCAAGGATCCGTTCACAAATCAAGATGACTTTATCGGTCCCGAGGAATCGATGCAGATTCAATGCCGCATCGGTGCCGATATTCATATGGCATATGATGAGCTGACCTCTTTGGCAGACAGCTATGAATACAATGTCGAAGCCTTGGCAAGAACCGAGCGCTGGGCGCTTCGCTCCTTAAAGGAGCACAAAAAAAGATGTGACAGCTTAGGCTATCATCAAGCACTGTACGGCGTGATTCAAGGCGGACGTTGGGAGGACCTGCGCCGTTCCACCTGTAAGAAATTCGCTCAGATGGATTTTGACGGCTATGGCTTGGGAGGCGCCTTCCTAAAGGAAAGCCTCGGTGAGATTCTGCGTTGGTGCAACGAGGAACTGCCGGAGCACAAGCCCCGCCATTTGCTTGGCTTATCACATCCCGATGATATTTTAATCGGTATTGAACAGGGTGCGGATACGTTTGACTGCGTTGCCCCTACAAGAGAGGCGCGTCACGGTAAAATTTATACACGACACGGAAATTTCAATCTTGCGAAGGCAATCTATGCTTCCGATGAGAAAACATTGGATTCCCCTTGCGACTGTCCGACCTGTCAAGCAGGCTGGACAAGAGGACAGCTTCGTGCCCTAATGAAATCTCAGGACAATGAGGAACGTCGTCAATATTATAAGCTCGCGACCTTGCATAACCTTCGCTTTATCATTCGTTTGACCGAGGAAGCACGCACCGCAATTCTAAACGGTGCCTTCCGTGAATATAAAGAAGCATTTATGAAGGATTATTATCATGATACAAGGACTGAATAATCAGTCTTTTTCTTTGTCTGCCGTAAGCTGAAATTCACTGTTTTTCCTGCTGTAAAACTATTTCTTTTATATTTCAAACGCTATTTTATTAAATCGTACCGTTAAGCTTTGACAGATTGATTTAAATTAGCTAAAATTTACCAGAGACAAACTTTACTATTATACAGCTGTATATCTTAAGATTGATTGAACAAATCACATCAACACAGATAATTCAGCAGTCTTTTCAATGATCACAGGTAAAGGACATGTATAGGGAGATACACAGTAAAGGGGGAAATACCGAATGAACATTCTTATTATTGATGACAACAAGCATGATACCGCAGTACTGAAAAAACTGTTAAAACAAATCGAACAAAAAGAGCGGATTCGCATCACAGTAGAAACAAGCGATATACTCCCCGCTTATTCTAAGGATTTACGTGAATTTCATATGATATTTATGAATCCGATGATTAACGGTGCGGAAAGTATTGATTTAGCTTGTAAAATCAGAAAATATGACAATAATGTATCGATTATATTTACAGCGGATAATTTAAATTATGCGCAAAAGGGATATTATGCGAATGCGAATCGTTATTTGTTGAAGCCTTATGATGAAAGCACTTTTTTCAATGAGGTCATCGATCTATTCTGGAGCTTTATCTATGTTCATAAAAGCATTCGTATTTTTAAAGATGAATTTGAAATACCGATTCATAAAATCATGTATATTGAAGTCAATCATCGGAAAACCTGCTTTTATTTAATGGGCGGAGATAAAAAGGTAACTTATCGCCCGTTGAGCGACTGGATCAAGCTGTTAGAGGACGCACCTTTTTCACGTCCGTGCAGAGCGTTCTATATCAATTTTTCCAATGTGAAAAGCATTACACAGTACGGAATTATCATGCGGGATGAAAAATATATACCGATTACGAAATCGTATCAAGATCGTTTTTTCTCAGACCTGTTGTTTTATCGCAATCGCTGTCGATAGTTAAATTTCTCTTTGTTCGCGCTGATGCTTCCAAAGCGATAATACAAGAATCGTACCTGAGAACATACAAAACAAAAGAAGCACGTCTTGAAGCGAAAATGCTTGGGTCGGGATATAATAAAGCATTGCGCTTGAATTATCGCTGAAAGCGGCTGTATTGTCCTGAGATATCGTTTGGATGACTGCCGGTTCGATCACAACATTCATTTGAGGCTCTTGATCGGCCGTTTGCGCAGGTAAGCTGATCAACAGCGGCTCCATGGTACCGTAAGATGCAGCCTTAGTCTGAATAATCAAATAGCTTCCCTTTGATAACTGCTTCCATTCCACTGCCTGTTGGTCATCGCTTGTATGAGTAAACGCAACAAGATTTCTTGTCTTTACCTCTTGTTCCAGCTCTTTTAATAATGCTTTGGAAGGCTCCAAGGCCTCTTGTCCGCGCTGTCTCATAATATCACTTACATCGTATAATGACAGCGCAATCGTTTCCTGTTTCACATTGATATGCTTCAGGTGGATTCTGATGCTGCCCTTTTGTGTAAGCGCAGATATCGGATGCAGATAAAGCCAAAAGCTGCATAGAAATACCCCGAGCAGCACTCCTTGTCTGTTTACCGATTTCATGGTATCCCCCTTTTCTTTTATCACGCAGCATACATCTGATATAGCTCCAGTATACACTATTTTTTAAGCTCATTCACGTTATCACAGACTGTTTTTTCAGTTAATTATTTGATTGAGCACTTATTTAAGAGTCTATGCTTACTCATTGAAACATGGATAACCGTACTGTAGTTTTTATTATTTCTTTCTGATTCTGATATAAAAAAACAACCTTTCTGCGGATGAAAAAGATTGTTTCATTTACAGCTTTCCTTCACTGTTTCATGAATTAAAAATACCCATGTTGATTCAATCAATCATAAGAAGGTTCGTGCTGATTTCATATTGATGAAATTTTAAAGCTATTGTCGAAGCTTATCCTTAATTAAAATAATCGGTATTCTTCCATGTCCTTTAGCTTGATATTTAACGGCTTTGCGATTTTAAGCAATGTTTCAAGACTGATGGTTTTTCTGTCTCTTTCAATCAAATCAAGATAAACAACATCTAAATCAGTCAAGCTTGCCAATTCATCCAAGCCCATTTGTTTATCCCTTCTTAGTTGATGTATATATTTACCGATGTGATTTCCAAACTTTACCTTTGTGCTCATAATTATACCCTCGTTTCTTATTTTCAGCTTTTATGTAATGAATTTGATACGTTTATTTCACTACGTGTCTTAATTATATCATATCCAATGGTTCTGCGCACAATAATTTACTTTTTTATTTTAAATGTAAAGCTTTTTCTTTTAGGATTTACAAAAGATACAATTTTATACGGTAGGATTTATCTGTATTAAGGCAATATACTATCTTAATCAGTACATAATTGAGCTTTTTATCATATTTAATAAAATTTAAAATAGTGTCATATCAGGTTAGCTGAGCAATTATAAACTTTCACACATTATTTTAAAACAAAATAATGTGTGAAAATCAATCCAAATAGAATTTTAAGTCTGATACCGTTACTCCATAATAAAAGACAGCCGGATCCGTATTCTTTCAATAAGAATGCAGCCTCACTGCCCTTCACGAAACCGGATTCTGTTTTTTCAATCCTTTTCCGACAGACAAAAGCAGCCGTCACGGCTGCTTTATGATCTCATAATAAATTTTTAAATATTAGTCAACCTTGCTTTTTACAAGTGCTAATACTTCTTCAGCTGTCGCAAGCTGTACTGCTTCCGCAGCCAGTTTTTCACAATCAGCTTTGCTTAATGTTGTTACCATCTTACGTGCCTTCAAAATAGAAGTTGCACTCATGGAGAATTCATCAAGACCAAGTCCCAACAACAACGGTACGGCATATGGCTCTCCTGCCATTTCACCGCACATACCGGCCCATTTACCTTCCTTATGTGCACCGTCGATGGTTGCCTTAACCAGTCTTAAAATTGATGGATTATACGGCTGATACAGATAAGATACATGCTCACTCATACGATCGGCTGCCATTGTATACTGAATCAAGTCGTTTGTACCGATGGAGAAGAAGTCTGCTTCCTTCGCAAAGTTATCAGCATTGACCGCAGCTGCCGGAATTTCAACCATCATACCAACTTCAATATTATCCGCAACCTTAACGCCTTCGCTGATTAGCTTTTCCTTTTCCTCATTGAAAATTGCCTTCGCATCTCTGAATTCCTTTACGGTCGCAATCATCGGAAACATGATGCAAAGCTTACCGTAAACAGAAGCACGAATCAATGCACGAAGCTGAGTACGGAAAATATCAGTGCGATCCAAGCATAAACGAATAGCACGATAGCCTAAGAACGGATTCATTTCTTCAGGGAATTCAAAATAAGACAGCTTCTTATCACCGCCGATATCCAATGTACGTACAACGACCTTGCGTCCGCCCATACCGGTCAATACTTCCTTATATGCTTCAAATTGCTCATCCTCAGTCGGGAAATGATCGGAATTCATATAAAGGAATTCGGTACGGAATAAGCCGACACCCTCACCGCCGTTATTCAATACACCTTCAACATCCTTGACACCGCCGATATTACCGGCAAGCTCTACCTGATGTCCGTCGGTAGAAATTGATTTCGCAGTTTTTAAAACCTTTAATGCTTCCTTTTCCTCAGCATATGCCTGTGCCTTTGCCTCATATTTTTTGATGGTTGCTTCATCAGGGTTTAAGATAACCTCACCCTCTAAAGCATCCATTACGATAATATCGCCGTGCTTCGCTTCCTCTAAGATACCGCTGCAGCCTACTACAGCCGGAATTTCAAGCGAACGAGCCATAATTGCGGAATGTGAAGTACGCCCGCCGATCGCAGTCGCAAAGCCCTTCGCAAACGTATTCAGCTGTGCTGTATCACTCGGTGTCAAATCATACGCAACAACAACGGAATCCTCATTGATCAAGCTCAAATCAGGAATCATCAACCCTAACAGATTACATTTCAAACGAAATGTAACATCCTTGATATCCGCTGCACGCTCACGCATATAGTCATTATCCATAGATTCGAAAATCATAATCATCTGATTCGCAACTGTCTCAGTCGCATAATCTGCATTGACCTTATCATTTTCAATCATACTGATGATCTGTGCCGAAAGATCGGGATCGGAAGCCATCATTAAATGTGCATCAAATACTGCCAGTTCTTCATCACTTAAACGCTTAGACGCAATTTCCTTAATACGCTCAATATCCGATTTCGTCTTTTCCAAAGCTTCATGAAACTTCGCTGTCTCAACAGCCGGATCAGCTTCTTTTTTCACAATTTCAACCGTAGGCTGCTCAAGCTTATAAACCTTCGCAATCGCAACTCCGGATGACGCCGCAATACCTTTTAACATAACAAATTTTCCTCCTTATTATCCTATATGAGAAAGACCGCAAGAAATCGCTTTCAAATCTTTTTCTCTAACATAAATGATAACATTTTCAAGCATAAATTTCCAGTCCTTTTATCTGATTGATAATAGAAAATGCGACTTTTTATCGATTTTCTATTGTGCACAATAAAGCTGCTCCAACAAAAGTGAAACTGCAGCCCTTTTACAACGATAATACGTGCTTGGAGAATACACGGAACGCCACCAGCTTCGCTCCTTAAGCTCAAAGAAATCATTAAACAAAATAAGCGCATATTTATGCTTCATAGCCTTCAATAAAGCTTGAAGCAGCTCTATCAGCTCTGTTTCATTCGGTGTTGCCGCATGTGATGATGTATGATTACGGGTAATTCCTTTACGATATACATATCCCAAATAACGTATTAGTTGTTCCTTTTCCGTTAATGACAATGAGTTTATTTTATCCATAATGCCTCCTAATTCTCTTTACGCTAACCTAAGCTCGGTTATTATATTATTGGCAAAAAGAGGCTGATATACAAAAATTCACATAATTTCACATTTATTCTGTTATCAATAGTTTTCATTACAAAGAATATTTTTTAAAGATTACGCATAGGAAGCACAAAAAAATACGACATCGCTTATCACGACATCGCATTGTTATTATAGCTGACAATTAGCGCATATTGAACGGCTTAATTGTTTTAGGAATACCGTTTTCCATAATTAATGTAGGCTCACCTTCAATTAACGGTGTGATATAATCATAGAATTCCTTTGTCAAGCCCTGATAGTTTGGCAGAATCCATTCTGTAGGTACATGCTTAACATGGTTTGCGAAGTTTTCAGCAGGTCCGCTGATGAATTTCGCATTGTATTTACCATCGATATATTCACGCTGTACTGCGACTACCTCACCGGTAAACTTACCGTCAGCACTTCTCATATGAGCGGACATACCTAATTCAAATGCCTCGCTGACATCAACCAATGACTGAGCGAAGTTAGAAGAACGTGCAGCAGTACTTAAATCCTGTACCTTTGCGCGAGGTGCAATACCTGCTTCTAAAATCATGTTTTTCAAGGTTTCTCCGGCACCGCCTAAGATAGCGTGTCCGAAACCGTCGTTTTTAGCTTCACCGGCTGAAATATAAGTACCGTCGGCATAATGTGCACCCTCACTTGTGACGATGTAGCATTTACCCTTTTCTTCCATACACTTCTTGACCTGTGCCAAGAACTGCTCCTTATCGAAATCGATTTCCGGTAATACAACTAAATCAACACGTCCCGTTACAACAGTTGAGCCTGCCAACCAGCCGGCATCTCTACCCATTGTTTCTAAAATGAATACTTCCTCACGAGTATACACGTTGTAATCCAACCAAGTAGCGTTTACTACTTCATTCGCAAACTTCGCACCGGATGCGAAGCCCGGACAGTGATCGGTAACCATCAGGTCATTATCCACTGTTTTCGGAATACCGACGAAGCGCTTATCAATGTTGTTTGCCTTTGCCCACTGACTCAATGCATCTACTGTATCCATTGAATCATTTCCGCCGATATAGAATAAGATTTCAATATCGTGCTTGTCCATGATTTCAACCAGCTTGCGATAATCGGTTTCATCATTTCTTTTTAATTTGTAGCGGCAGCTTCCCAAAGCAGAAGACGGTGTTTGACGAAGCAGCTTATTTTCTGTTTCACTCATGTTTGTAAGATCATATAAGCGATCCTGCAGAATACCTTCGATTCCGTTTAATCCGCCGTATACGTGATCATAAACAGGATTTAACTGATTTGCCCGTACAACACCTGCTAAAGAAGCATTGATAACTGTAGTAGGTCCGCCGGACTGTGCAACTAAACAATTAGCCATGTGTCTATTCCTCCTAATATTTATATGACAGGTTTATTTTATCATAATCATCTTTATTTTAAAAGGGCATTTTAAGAATATGGCAATGTTCGCATTACGCCTTTTCGCGCATCAGCTTCCGCCATGCAAGCAAGCCGCAGCCGCTGCAGATGCTCAACAGAAGATACAGGGAATAAGGAACTACGACACCTGTCATCGGTGAATCACTTTCCTCATCCTTTTCTGTTTCTGCCTGTGTGTTTCCGTCATTTTTATTGCCGTCATCCTTTAACGGTGGTATCGTTTCCTCGTGTTTCATATAATCAGGGTCCTTTTCATGACAGCTGATGCATTCTCCGTTGACAAATTCATGTGCTGTTTTCGCAGTCACCGTGCCCTTACGCACGATTTCATTACAAGCCGCACAGAAATAATCACCGCTGTAGCCGTGCTCGCTGCAGGTTGCATCCTTGACATTGATCAGCTGAAGGCTCGTATGTCCGCTTGCTTCAATGATCGTATCCTTTAATGCGATTTCAATCATCAGTGCAATATCCGCGAA
This sequence comes from uncultured Erysipelotrichaceae bacterium, assembly GCA_947649125.1. Classification (GTDB taxonomy): domain Bacteria; phylum Bacillota_I; class Bacilli_A; order Erysipelotrichales; family Erysipelotrichaceae; genus C-19. The sequence goes on from CANSQL010000009.1 coordinate 24,225, forward strand.
CAATTTGCCGCAGCCCTCACACAGCCAATAAGCGATATGCCCGCTTTCGGTACAGGTCGGTGCCTTCGCTTCGACTTCAATTTTCGAATGCTCAAGCTTCTCTAAAAGCACATCATTTTTATCGAGCTTTATCGTAAGAGCCGCATCGGCAAAGTATTCATCACAGGTCTCACAATACCAGTATGTAATATTGCCTGCTTCGATACAGCTTGCATCCTTTGCGTCAATCTGCACCGCTTTATGTCCCGGGGCAGGTATGATTGTATCTGCTTCCGTAATTTCCTTACTCAATGCCAAATCTGCATAATATTTCATCGCACTGACCCAGTACTCCATGCGTCCCGCCTCAAGACAGGTCGGCTCGATTCTTGTATAATGAACGACAATACCCGCTACACTGTCCTTTGCGTTATTGCTTCCCTTATAGCTTCCCGTTACCAAATTATCGCTTAAATCCGGAGTTTTACCGCCTGTTACACGTGACAAGCCGTACATATAGCCCGCCGTCACGCTCTTTATAATATTTTCAGGGATAATGAATTCAATATCACTGACAGTTGATGCGCTGATATGACCGGTGTCGGAATCAGAATTAAATACGCCGACCAAGCCGCCCAGTCCCATCGATGATTTTGTCAGCAACGCATATTCGACACTTGCATTCGTCTCGATAACAACATTATGTACACTGCAGTTTTCAATGCTGTTGCTTAAAAAAGCTGCACCGATCAAACCGCCGATTTTTCTTGTGCCGGTTATTTTCAGATTTTCCACACTGCAGTCGGAAATCAAGTTATCCCCCTCGCCTCGAAGTCCGATCAAACCGCCGATATTATCTCCTTCACTGTCAGATGTCACATATAGGCCGTTGATACTGCTTCCCTCATTGGCTCTTACGTGAGAATTTGTAATCCTTGAATAATGATCGCCCGCTAAGCCTCCGACCATGAACGTACCGCTGATCGTTATATCACCGATAACATTACAATTCATTGTCTTTGCGACCATATAACCGCCCAAGGCACCTACCATATGATTTGCCCGTATATTCACATTTTCCAAGGTCAAATCCGCAATTACAGCGCCGGAACCATCCCCTGCATGTCCGAAAAATCCTGCTTCATTCAAAGTCTCATCATTAATCTTTAAATTCTTCACTGTTCTTTGATTTCCCTGAAAGGAGCCGTTAAACGGATTTGCGTTATTTCCGATCGGTATCCATTCCTCATTGTTTAAATCAATATCAGCCGTTAATATAACAGTTTTCTTAGAGAAGCTTTTCCCGCTGTTCACCATATCACGAAACGCAAACAGCTCCGCCTTATCGGAAATCGTAAATTCTGTCGCGGTATCATAATCAGCTCCCCAATCAGGTGTACTTGCCTTTACAGATACCGATAACGGCATCATTGTGACAAGCATCGTCAGTATGACCGCAATACAAATAAGCTTTTTCATTCCATAACCTCCTATGATATAAATATGGCGTTTGAATATATTTTTTATTTTAATATAAAGTGTTTTATTTGACAAGTAAATTTTTTTATCAAATTTGCCGTTTTTATACAGATAACTTTATTTTTCATTCAATAAACCCTGTTATTCTCGCAGGCAAAAGAAACCTTTATCAATTATAACTTAGATTATCGCCCTTTCGGATAAGTATTTATTCCCTCTTATATATGCAACTTTTTAGCTAACATAGCTTTATACACAGCCTTACCGAGGCAAGCTTAAGAATTCTTGTGCTGCTTTAATACATTTGAGTTATAATCAGACTTTCATATAAATAAAATATTTTTTCTCAGTAATCGACTGTGCTATAATAGATAAGTACATAAGCTTTCTGCTTAAGCAGTATAAGGAGGATTTATGAAAAAAATTATTGAAGAATTCAAAATATTTATTATGAGAGGAAACGTGCTTGATTTAGCGATCGGTGTAATCATCGGCGGTGCGTTTCAAAAAATCGTCAACTCACTTGTGAATGATATGATCATGCCGCTGATTTCATTGATTACCGGCGGTATCAATTTCAGCAACTGGTTTCTTGCCCTAGACGACAGCTCCTATTCGGTTTTAAGTGAAGCGCAGGCAAACGGTGCCAACACCTTAAACTACGGGTTATTTTTAACTGAGGTCTTGAATTTTCTGATTATGGCATTTGTGATTTTTATGTTTGTGAAAACAATGAATCGCATTGCCGCAAAAAGAAAGAAAACAGAGGTTGAACCGGAACCGACGAAGACAAAGACATGTCCTTATTGTAAATCGGAAATTGATATTGAAGCGACACGCTGTCCGCATTGTACCTCACAGCTTGAAGCTTAATACACTGTAACAGACATCATTTACAGATGAATATTTAACGGATATATAAAATTATTAAAAAAAGCATGATCGTTATCATTTAAACAGATGAATAACCATGCTTTTTTATCTTCTCAATTAAGCAAATGAATCAATGCCTTATCCGACAAAGCCTCCGTCTACGGATAATACTGCACCGGTAATATAGGCTGCGGCATCGCTCGCTAAAAACAGTACCGCATTGGCGATATCCTCACCTTCACCCAAACGCTGCAGCGGAATATTCGCAGCCATTCTTTCAACGATTTTTTGATCCAAGGCCTTCACCATATCGGTTGCGGTAATTCCCGGAGCTACTGCATTTACACGAATTCCGTCCTTGCCGAGCTCACGCGCCAATGCCTTCGTCATACCGTTGACCGCAAACTTACTTGTCGGATAAGCGCTTCCCGAGCCTTGTGCATATAAGGAAACCATGGAGCTTGTATTAATCACAGCGCCTTTGCCCTTTTCCTTCATCTGCGGTACGCACAGCCGCGTTAAACGAAACATCGCATCCACATTGATATTCATGACCTTAGAAAAATGCTCATCATCATAATCAAAGATAGATTTTGCATCGGAAACACCGGCATTGTTTACTAAAATATCAACCGATGAATGAAAATGCTTTGTCAACTTCTCCAGCATTTCCTTGATTTCCTGTTCCTTATTCAAATCAGGATAATAACCGACAACCGCATAAGCATCATTTTCCGCCTTCAGCTTTTCAAGCGCACGCTCTACGCTTTCCTTACGTGAGCCTAATAACGCTACCTTAGCCCCGCTATTCAAAAACCCCTGCACGATCGCATAACCGATTCCGCGCGTTCCGCCGCTGACAAGCACTACCTTATCCTTCAATGATGTAAACTGTTCCATAAATATCCCGGCCTTTCTTTTATTAAGCATCTATTGTATTCTACTTCAAATATAGCACACTTATACCTAGAATACAATCCATACGCCCTTTTCGGTATATTTAGCGGCAAGCTTACAGAATACTTTCTCTTTCATCGATTGATTTCGATCAATAAGCTTCATATTCATCAAGCTAAAGCATAAAATAAAACGAATATAAAGGGGAGATCATCATGTCTACCATCTCACTGGCAATGATTATCAAGGATGAAGAGGCAGTCTTAGACAGATGCCTTGCGTCAATTTGTGAATGCGTGGATGAAATTATTATCGTAGATACGGGAAGCAGCGATCGAAGTGTGGAAATCGCTGAAAAGTATACGAAGCAAATTTATCATTATACATGGAATGATGATTTTGCGAGTGCACGAAATGAAGCATTTTCACATGCGAAAATGGATTATATTATGTGGATGGATGCAGATGATGTTTTGCCTGCAGAGGAAAAGGAAAAGCTGCTTGCCTTAAAACAAACACTTACTTTAGATACGGATATCGTAATGATGAAGTATCATATTGCCTTTGATAATGAGAATCAGCCGACCTTTACTTATTATCGTGAGCGCTTGATTCGTAATAATAAGCAGTTTTATTGGAGCGGCAGAATACATGAGGCAATCAATATTCACGGTAAAATCGCATACAATGAGATTGCGATCCATCATAAAAAGCTGAAGCAAAATGATTCCATGCGTAATTTGCGTATTTTAGAGAAGCTTTGTCAGGAGAAAAGGGCAACTGTAAGAGATCGGTATTATTATGCCAGAGAGCTTTATGAGCATTGTCAGTATCAAAAGGCACTTTTACAGTTGGAGCAGGTGTGCACAGCGCAAGAGCTGTGGATTGAAAATAAGATCGATTCCTATCGAATCAAGGGACATTGCCTTTGGGCATTAAGCAGGAAAGAAGAAGCGCTTGCATCCTATTTTAACAGTTTTGTGTTTGCCTTGCCGAAGGCAGAAATTCTTTGTGATATCGCTTATTGTATCATGCAGGAACAGAATTATAAGCAGGCGATCTATTGGTATCATGCAGCACTGCATACGGAAAAGAATGAAACAAGCGGGGCCTTTATTCAACAGGAGTGCTATGACTTTATACCGTATGTACAGCTTTGTGTTTGCTACGACTGTATGGGTGAGCATGAAAAAGCCTTGTATTATCATCAACAGGCAGCTAAGCTAAAGCCAACGCATCCGATCGTACAAAAAAACAATGCGTATTTCAAGACGTATTTAAAAAAGTAAAAGCTGTCACATGACAGCTCTGTTATTTATGATACGGCTGATGATTAATAATCGTAAAGGCACGATACAGCTGTTCGGCAAGCAGCACTCTGACAAGCTGATGAGGAAAGGTCAAATCAGAAAGCTTCCAACGAAAATCGGCACGATGCAACAATGCTTGGCTGAGACCTAATGAACCGCCGATCACAAAAACGATATTGCCGCCGGAATATGTCTGCAGCTGATCGATCTTTTCAGCTAAGCCTTCACTTGTCAGCATTTTGCCTGCCAAATCTAACAGGATCACCTTGTCTGTATCTTTGATGTGGGACAATAAGCGTGCGCCTTCCTTATCCTTGACCTGCTCCATCTGTGCTTGATGAAGTGTCTGCGGTGCATTTTCATCTGCGACCTCAAGTATTTCCAATTTTGTATAGGCTTGAAGGCGTTTGGCGTATTCCTCAGTCAATTGGCGCATCGCCTTTTCTTTTTGTTTTCCTACCGCTAATATTTTTATCATAGCTACCTCATTATTGATCCTTGTTGCCGCCGATATAAATACCGAATTGCTCGGCCGCATAAATGCGCAGCTGATCACACGGCAAATCCTTACGCTGAAGTTGATTGATCAGAGTATCTGCGGCAAGCTGTCGATGATTTCCTTCCTGTGAAATATGCGCCAATACGATTTCCTTTGTTTTATCACCGATGACTTGAGAAAGCACATAGGCGCTGTCCTCATTACAAAGATGTCCCATATCATTGATAATTCGCTGCTTCACAAAAACCGGTCGTGCGGTCTGCATCAGCATTTCAATATTATGATTGCTTTCAAATACATAATAATCCGCATTTTCAATATACGGCATTACATCCTTTCGAATATATCCGGTATCGGTAATATACACCATTTTACCGAAGTATCCCTCAATCACAAATCCGATCGTACCGTCACAATCATGGCTCATCGGTAAAATCGTTACATCGAAATCTCTGATTTTCAAGCGTTCATAGGCTTGTACATAATTGGCATCCTTACGCTCCAGCTTTGCGCAGGCAAATGCCGGCAGCACATCAAACATTTTCAGCTGTGATACATGATCCTTATGCGTATGTGTAATCAATAATGCATCTGCGTTTTCATATCGATAAGACAGGCGCTCAAAACAGCTGTTTAAATAACGCTTTGTCGTTCCGCAATCGATGATCAATTCACAGCCCTCATCCTTGATTACACAGCAGTTTCCTTTTGAACCACTCGCAAGCAATGCGAACTTCATTATCGTCCCACCACCGTCTGCGGATCGATTTGAACACCATGATATCGCACTTCAAAGTGCACGTGCGGGCCTGTCGCAACACCTGTCATACCGATATTACCGATTGCTTCACCTTGTTGAACAACTGTTCCAACCGGGAAGAAGCCCGGACCGCTCATATGTCCGTAATAGGTCTGATAGCCGTTATTATGATCAATAATTACGCGATAGCCGCCGACAGGATGATAATCGCTTTGAACAATGGTTCCGCGATCGCTTGCCAAAACCTTACCGTAGAAATTATAACGATTTTGAACATCGGTTGCCGTATGTCCGCTGTAACAGTACCAACCGCATGTAATTGAGGCAACCTCTACCGGCCAACGGAAATGCCCGCTTCCGATATGCGGATATACCTTAGTACCGACACGCTTTACCTCTCGTACCGGCTGCTTAGTGATAATGCTCGATATCTTTTTACCGTTACCGGTACTTTGTCCGTTTACGAATGTTTCCTGATAACGCGCATTTTCTTTGCCCAGCTCCTGCTTCGTATCAATGATTTCCATTCCCTCTCTCAAGGTATCATCGTATACGATCAGTGTTGATTCCGGATAAACGGTTTCCTCCACCTGATTCTCTTTAATGACCTCGTAGTGAATCGGACTGTTGATCGCCGTTACATTTAACTTCATTCCTACCTTGACTAGCTGATTTTCACTGACTAAGGAATCCTGATTCAATGCCAACAAATGAGATGTCGGGATATGATTCAACCATGCGATACCTTGAATGGTATCATATTCCTTTGTCGTATAAAATTTCGCCTTACTGTCATAACCGTAGCTGATGATTTTTAAAGCTTCTTCTTTTGTTTTGGCAATTTTATTAATCGGCGCAAGTCCCTTAGAAACACTCATTTCTTCTTTAAAATAAGCATTTTCTACTCTTGTACCGTACTCATGATCTCCTAACGGCGGAACCTCACTGCCGCTGTTGATCAGCTTAAAGGATTTCTTATCAATAAAATTCAACGCAAAATCATCACGAGCCGCCACAAAATCATCTATGTTTTTGACATAAATCACTTCTCCGTTTGAGAATTCAATCTTATTCGCTTCGACACTGAATAAATTATTTTCATTGATATATTTCAGTATTTCATCATCCTTGTTTTCATAAGTAAAGAAGTTGATTTCATTTACGATATGTACATCCTCACCTAAGCCAAGCTTGGTATCGGGAAAATCCTGCGCATAACGATTTTGATAAACCTCTGAAAGCATTTCATCCAGCTTGGAGTCATCGTTTAAAACACCGATGATACTGTCTTTATAATAAATCACGGTGTTATTTTGTTCCGTTTGCGTTGTATTCAAAACCTTTTGCGGAATAATCGCATTCTCGATATCAAACGCACTGTTAAAGTCTCCGCTGAAGGCCTTCGGCTCAAAATATGCGGACATAAAGGTTAATACGACTGCGATCAAGAAGGCGGAAATCAGTGCATAGACCTGCTTCATGCGCTCGCTCCTTTCTGTTACATTGATTCTGTATAATTATAAAACGCGGAAATTGATTTAGAGAAGGCTAAATCAACATTGCCTGTCGCACCGTTACGATGCTTTGCGAGATTGACCTCGGTTCGCTCCGGAAGATTTTGTTCCTCTTCGGTTTTATCTTTGTTATAGTAATCCTCACGATATAAAAACATTACGATATCGGCATCCTGTTCGATTGATCCGGATTCACGCAGATCGGAAAGCATCGGATGCTTATTGGGACGCTGTTCGACTGCACGTGACAGCTGTGACAGCGCGATGACAGGACATTCCATCTCTCTTGCCAAACCCTTTAAGGAACGAGAAATCTCGGAAATTTCCTGTTGGCGATTATCACCGCTGCTGCGTGAGGAGCCGGATATCAGCTGTAAGTAGTCGATGACGACCATATCCAAGCCGTGCTCGCTTTTCAGCTTACGGCATTTGGAATAAATCTCAGCGATTTTAATATTGGAAGAATCATCGATAAACAGCTTCGTACCGCTTAGATCCGCAGCTGCCTCATTGATGCGATTGAAATCCTCATCGCTCATATTTCCGCTTCTCAGCTTAAATGATTCTACTTCACTGCGGGCACTCATAATACGCTTCATCAATGCTTCCGCAGGCATCTCAAGTGAAAATATCGCAACTGCACCGCTGTTGAACTGAGCTGCGCGCATCGCCAAATTCAGCGCAAAGGCCGTCTTGCCCATTGCGGGACGTGCTGCCAGTATAATCAAATCACCGCGCTGAAAGCCGTTTGTCATTTTATCCAAATCATAGCCTGTCTTGATACCGGTCACATGATCGCTGAAGGAGCGAAGCTTTGTCAGCTCCTGAATTACGTTGGCAATGACCTCTTTACTGCTTTTGAATTCAGTTGCCTTACGGCTTCTCGTTATCTGTAAAATATTACGCTCTGCCTGATCCATCACATCGTCCAATTCCTGATCGACATGATAGGCATCCTCAGCGATTGCCTCTGCCGTTTCAATCAATCTGCGTAAATGAGCGCGGCTTTTAATCAGTTCGATATAATGGGCGCTGTTTGCCTGTGATACCGCAGTATCGGAAAGCTTTAAAATATAATCGGCGCCCCCTACCATATGTAATTCATCGCTGTCCTGTAATCTTGTGATCAACGAGGTTGCATCAATCGGCTTCCCTGTTTCACTTAAATAATTCATCGCCGAAAAAATACGCTGATGAATATTTAAATAAAAATCCTCTGCCTGCAGCCCCTGATCGAATACGATGCGAACGACCTTCGGATAGACAAGCATCGAGCCTAAGATTGCCTGTTCCGCTTCGTTGCTGTGTGGTAATTCCTGACTCATAGCTTCACCTACTCACTTAAATGAACACGTATTACACCGATTACCTTGTTTTTATAAAGATCGATCTTTACATCGGTATAACCGAGTGAGGCAATCGCTGTATTATCCAAAACCTTTCGCTTATCGATTTTGATTTCATATTTCTGCATCAACTGTTCCGCAATCTGTTTGGTGGAAACACTGCCGAATACACGTCCGTCTTTTCCTGTTTTCACCTTAAACTCTAAAGTCAGCTTTGCCAATTGTTGTTTGATGGCTTCGGCATTTGCCTCCAGCTGCTTTTCCTCTAAGGATTCCTGCAGCTTTTGTTCATCTAATATTTCCATTGATTTTTTCGTTGCCTCTACCGCCAAATGCTGACGTATCAAAAAATTGCGTCCGTAGCCGTCGGCTACCTTTACAATATCACCTTTTTTTCCTAAATTTTTAACATCACTTAACAGAATCACTTTCATGCTTTATGTCCTCCTGTTCCTTTAAATATTGATTGATTACCGTATGGAGCTCTTGTTCCAGATCCTCAACACGAGCGTTGTCGCGCGATAACGCTGCTGCCGAGAAATGGCCGCCGCCCTGCATCTGTTCCATAAGTATCTGTACATTGACATTCCCCTTCGAGCGTGAGGAAATGCCGACGGTATTTTCTGCCGTATAGGCAATGACAAAGCTTGCCTCAATCCCCTTAATATTCAATAACGCATCGGCTGCCTTTGACATCATTGTGCGATGGAATATTTTATCTTCCTTTACCGCCGCAATCAACAGTTGATTTTGATACACATGCGTATATTTCATAATATTGGTCTGTTCCGCAAATTCATCAAAATCCTCTTTCAGCATATTTTCAGCCGCAGTCGTATTCACACCGAGCTTGCGTAAATAGGCGGCTGCTTCAAAGGTACGGCTTCCGGTACGCATTTTAAAGCGATTGGTATCCACAAGGATGCCGGTATACATCAAGGTCGCTTCTTCCTCGCTTAGATTAATACCGTTTGATTGATATGGGAAAAATTCCGTAATCAGTTCACATACCGAGGAAGCACTGCTTTCAATATAGACAAGCAGCGGATTATCGATAAAGTCCTCACCGCGGCGATGATGATCGATAATCATGATTTTTTCCGCCGCTTGTAAGGTTAGCGGGGCACCGCATTGGTTCGGCGCATTATGATCGACAACGATCACAAGATCGCGTTCATTTACCATTCTTGCGGCTTCTTCATCATCTAAAAAGGCATGGCGCTCCTCAAGCTTATCCTTACAGCCCTTGAGTGCTTCCTGAAGCTGCAGCTCAATACCGCCGCTTTTACATACGATATAGGAAGGAGCTTCATAAGTGCTGCACAAACGGCTTACACCGATTGCCGCACCCATACAGTCAAAATCCATCAGCTTATGACCGACGATAAATACGCGATCGGCCTCCATAATTGCTTCCTTGACGGCCTGTGCCATCACGCGTACACGAACCTTGCTGCGCTTTTCCTTGGCTTCGCTGTTGCCACCGTAATATTTTACGTTTTCACCGTATTTCTTGACCGCGACCTGATCTCCGCCGCGGCTTTGTGCCAATTCTAATAAATCATTCACCATTTGATCCAGTAAGCGATAATCTTTTGTACCGCGCGCATAGGACATCGACAGTGTAATCGAAACATCAATTTCATCGGCCGCTGTACGAATATCATTTAAAATCGAGAAGCGATCTCTTACGATTTCCGTATAGATCCGCTCATCCAATACGACCAAAAAGCGATCGGAACGCAGGCGTCTGACAAACATCCCGTATTTCTTGGCCCAGTTCAGCACCGGCTGACGCAAATTCGTATGAATCAGCGCCATCTTTTCCTCGTCCTCATACTGCTGAATCTCCATATAATTATCAAGCTGTAAAAGACCGACAACGACTGCTTCCTGCAGATATTGTGTTTTCAGTTGAATCAATTCGGAAACATCACGCACATACAGCACCTGTGCATTCTCCTTGCGGGTGATTTCATAAACATGACTTTCATCACTGCCGATCACGACATCGGCATCTCCCTGAAACAGCTCATTGACCTCGGGAATCCATGCGGACAGCTTTTTCCCCAACAGATTCAAACCGCGCTCATTGATTACATCATTGACCCATGTTGCACAATAGTTTTCATTATAGGTTATGATACCGATCTGTCCGAAATCAAGCGCTTCCTTCGCATCATTGCCTAAAATTCGTGAAATATCGATATCACGTGATTCCTTTTCACCCTCAAAGCGGTAGATGATCCAGATGATCATTACGATATGAATTGCCGTCAACAGCCATACCAAATAATTATTTAATTCCATTCCCGATAAAAGAAACATCACAAGCGCAACGATTTCCGCAAGTATTAAAATACCGATCTGCGTCTTAAGATTTTCCAAGCGTTCCATGTATGACACCTCGTTTCCATTTTAGTCGTACAGCACTTAAAATACTGATTATGCCGCACCCTATGATCAAAAGCCTTGTCGGCATAAACAATAATCCTGCGATACAAAGCAGTGATAAAAGGATACCTAACAGCTTTTTTTGATATATAACAGTAATGCCTAAAATATCAAGCACACATTCTGCGCACAGAACGATACATACTACAATATATGCGCTGATAAGGGCCACTGATAAGTTACCCTCTAATTTTAACATATTTTTAAATGAAAATAACAGCCAAATACAAATACTTATATAAGCAACCCATTTCGGCATCATACAATCGAATATGGATTTTACCGGCATTTCATCATATTTGATGCGTCTTAATAATAAACAGGCGAATAAATGAATACAAATCGTCTGCAGAATCGCAGTAACAATGCTTACGATAACCGACAGAACTACGGCAAGCTGCAGGATATCGATATTGCCGAAGGAAATATAACCGCTGAGCTGCTTAGCGACAAGAATGTCCTCCTGCAGGTCATAGCCAAAGGCCGAGGCGAACAGCACCATGGTGATAAAATAGGATATCAGTGTCAAAACAGCGGTAAACGTAAGCAGATACGAGCGCTTCCAATGATGATAGACTCCGTATCCGTATCCTAAACCGCAAATGAGCGAGGATGCAAGATAAAAGCTTGTTGTCGGTGCGGATATCATCAGCGACATCAGCAGCATGGAAACAGCGGGTACAAGCGCAGCCTTCCAGCCGTAACGAACGGTATAGATCAATATCGGAAAAGCCAAAATCCAATAAAGCGCATATTCCAATACATTGCCGAACTGCCGATTAAAAAACAGCAGCAGACCGACCAATGCACACATCATAGCTCCTTCGGTGATTTTCTTGGTTGCGTTTGTCATCTTATCCTTCCTTCCGTAAGAGTGCATGTATCAAACGATTCTTCAGCTGTTACATGACATTGGATTTTATATCAAATCTCATCTGACAGCTCATAAATATTCATTTTTACAAAAGGCAGAAGCAAAAAGAACAAAAACCTCCGCCGTTTTTGGAGGAGGTTTCATATTTATTCGCTTACGTAAGGCAATAATGCCATCTGACGAGCACGCTTAATAGCGGTTGCCAGCATACGCTGATATTTTGCACGTGTTCCTGTTACACGACGAGGAACGATTTTTCCGTTTGCGGAAATATAGCGTTTCAATAATTCAACGTCCTTGTAATCAATTGATTCAATTTTATTTTTCGTAAAGTAGCAAACCTTTTTGCGCCCCATACGCTGTTTTCTAAATGCCATCGGGGATTCTCCTTTCTGATTTAAAACGGCAGATCGTCACTTGCGATATCTAATGTATCGGCACTTGAGAAATCTGCGTCAAAGCTGTTTGCGGCCGGTTGATCGGGTGTATAGCCCATATCCGGCTGCATCGGCTCCTGCACTGCGTAGCCGCTGTGCTCCGCCGCCGCTTTTTTGCTTTCCAAGAACTGAACGCTTTCCGCAACGACCTCGGTAACGTAAACACGTTTACCGTCCTTGTCGTCATAGCTGCGGGTTTGAATTCTGCCTTCCAGTCCCAGTAAAGCACCTTTTTTTACATACTGTGCCATAAAGTCTGCGGTCTTGTTCCAGGCAACACAGTTAATAAAATCTGCGTCCTGACCTTGACTCGGCACACGTCGGTTACATGCAATCGTAAACGAAACCACGGAAGTACCGCTCTGTGTTTTTCTCAACATCGGGTCCTTTGTGATTCTGCCTACTAAAACAACTCGATTAATCATAGTCTGTTCCTCTTATTCTTCACCTTGTGTTTTAACGATCAAGAAACGAACAATATTCGGATTGATACGAGTTAAACGATCAAATTCCTGAATTCCTTCATTGTTTGCCGTAACATTGATAACTACATAGTAGCCTTTGTTCATGTGATTGATTTCATACGCGAACTCTTTTACGCCCCATTCGTCCACCTTATCGATGGAACCCTCGCGGTCGGTGATGATTTTGTGCATATCATCCATTACCTGCTGGCGCGCTGCATCCTCTAAAGATGCGTTCACGATGTACATGATTTCGTATTTCTTCATTACGTACACCTCCTTATGGTCTATTGGCCCTGATTACAGAGCAAGGAGTAGAGATTATCTACCCGTTTAATGATTATAACAGTTTTCAGCAGTGAAGTAAACAGTTTTTTTTGTGTTTCAGCGAAGTTCCGTACGCGTTACCAAGCACACTCAACAACACCCGCTTTGTACTTACGTAAATAAAAAATTCAACAAAGGAGTGCATTGCGTTTTTTAAAGAATCATAAATCAAATATAAAGAAAAAGACCGAAGTCATTCACTATGAATTTCCTTCGGCTTTTATCTGACACTTTCCCATGCATATCATTTTCCGCAATACTCGATGTATAAATGTTCTCCTATACAAATACAAAATCCGATGTACAGAAGCCTATAAAATCATCATAAGGTTTTGGAAGTTTACATCCTTTGCCTTTTTCTGTACGGTAAACCAATCTACGATTGTTAAAACACCGCATAAGCCCATAGTAAGCAGCTTTAATATCCCCATACCGGTATCTCCCAGCATAAAGCGATCTATGCCCAGACTGCCCACGAAAATGGATACCAATAAAATAGTCATAGGGTCCTTGTATTCCAATGCAGAAATCAGTGAAAATTTTTCATCGTCAACTTCCTGCATCTTTTGCTTGATAAAGACAATCTTATCAGCCGGCAAATATTTTTGGTTTGTCATGATATACATATCAATTTGATCTTGTTTCATTATTCTGTCTCTCCTCTTTATTTATCATGTACTTAATAAAAGAAACAAATAACAGCAGGCGTTTAAAACAGCGAAGCCGATCATAAATTGTTTTGCTCGATCACGCACTCTTTGCGGAATATAATCCATCCATATAAACAAGAGAATGCAGACCGGTGCAAACAAAAATAAGGGATGATAGCTGAATGCACGTCGCAGATTGCCCGATAAAAAGCTGAGCCATGCATGGGTAAGTCCGCACCCCGGACAGCGTATATGAAACAGTTGCCGCAGCGGGCATCCCGTAACACACAGTAATCCTATGACTGCAAAACACAACAACGTATACAGCAGTTTTTGATAACCTTCTTGTTTTTGAATCATATTTATGAGTTTCGCCGCCTCTGCTTTGTATTAAAGTACAATATAAAAATACCATAGTATTTTTATAAAGTCAATAAATATACATATAATTGTATTGTAATATTTGACTTGGAGGTTGAACACAATGCTAAATCAACAAATTCGTTTATTACGCCAAGCACGCAAAATGAGTCAGGTAGAATTGGCTAAAGAATTGAATGTAACCAAACAAAGTGTTTCTAATTGGGAAAATGATAATATCCAGCCTTCTGTTGAAATGCTGGAAAAAATCGCAAATGTGTTTTCCGTATCAATGGATTATTTATTAGGCAATAATCCGCGGGAATGTATTGATGTAAGTGATCTGCCGGCAGAGGTCATTGCCCACATACGATTATTAATAGAGGATCTGCGTAAAACAAAAAAAGACTGAGCGGCTTTGATCGCTTTCGCTCAGCACAATAGGAATTGTTTGCTTAACGCATTTGGCCTTTTGAAGGCTTTACTTAAAATGTTTTATATCATCAGATATAAGACCATTAATTATACATATCTGTCCGGCATAAACGCCGGCTTTTATTATGCATTTATCAATTCTTATACCCGATTCTTATACCGATGATACCCTCGCTATTTAATCAAGCAACCGCCTGCCTGCAGCACTTCCGCTATCCGGCTGCCTTTTCCTCCAACAGCTCCATCATTTGATTCAGCATATGATAAAAAGCTTCCTTTTGATTCTCATTCAAATGAATCAACAGACGAGTCAACTGTGATTCTAAGGGATCATCACTTTCAAACAGATAATTATCCATTCTTATGTTTAATATACGGCATACTTTTAAAAAAGTATCTGCTTCGGGAATTGCCTTGCCGACACACCAGCGATTTACCGTCGCTCTTTCAATATCCAAAACCGACGCAAGCTGTGCCTGTGTCATATGATTTTTTCTTAATCCGTCTTTTATAATCGTTTTAATTTCCAGCTTATCCATGTCCATACCTCTTATCTACCATATTTTACAATGTGCCCTCTATAAATAATTAGTCTATTAATATAATCATGTTGATGAATTATGCTCATAAAGGACAGAAAACAGAGGATATAAACTTTTATAAAGTGCTTCGTAGTATGAAAAACCGCTGTAAATTCAACAGAAAACATGATAAGATGTAGGAACGAAACAAGAAACGGAGGCATTTTATGGAACAGATCATCGAGGAATTAGCCGCATATTATGCAGCCTTAGGATATCCGATGTATGATATTGACGAGCTGAAACAGATGAGTGAGGACGAGCTGAACGATTTATATGAGATCACCTTTCCCAATCGTTAAGGGTAAGCGAGCGAAAATATAAAACAAATTAATCACGACTCTGTATTTATCTTGATATTCATGATAAAATGATGCAGAAAAAGAGAGGCTTATCATGAAAACAATACGCTTTGAAAAAAGAGAAATCGATAAAGTGCTTGAAGCATTAAAGAGCGGCAAAGTAGTTGCGTTTCCGACGGATACGGTCTACGGCTTAGGTGTGATTTATGATCAAGAGGCGTTAAAACGACTGAAGGATGCGAAGGGACGCTCAGAAACAAAGCCGATTCCGACAATGGTTTCCTCATATGCGCAGCTGATGCAGATTGCGGAAATCAGTAAACAAGCAAAGCGGCTGATAAAAGCGTTTATGCCGGGAGCTTTGACGTTAGTGATGAAAAAAAAGGTTCGTGTGCCAGATTTTGTCACCAACGAAAAAGCGACGATCGCCGTTCGAATGCCCGACGATCCCTTTGTACTGTCATTGATTGAAGGATGCGGCGGACCGCTGCTTGTCAGCAGTGCCAATCGCTCAGAGATGCCGAGTGCCCTTAACGATCAAGAGGTATTCAGCCAGCTTGACGGCAGAATCGATGCAGTCGTTATCGGAACAGCAGGCGGTGAAAAAGCAAGCACAATTATTGATGTCAGTGAAGCAGAGATAAAAATACTGCGTATCGGTGATATTTCTGAAGCACAGATACGCAAAGCATTAGAAAATTAAGGAGGAAACTATATGAAAATCGGAATTGCCTGTGATCATGGCGCATACGAAGCAAAGGAAGCAATCAAGGAGCTGTTGAGTCAACAAGGACATGAGGTAACAGACTACGGTACACATTCCACCGCCTCATGTGATTACCCTGATTTTGCGTATGCGTGTGCAAAGTCAGTCAGTGAGGGTGAAAATGAGCGCGGTATCGTAATATGCGGAACCGGAATCGGTGTCAGCATTACCGCCAATAAGGTAAAAGGAATTCGCTGTGCCCTATGCAGCGAGCCGACAAGCGCCCGTCTTACAAGAGAGCACAATGACTCTAATGTATTGGCAATGGGCCAGCGTACATGCGGAATCGAAGTCATGAAGGATATTGTAAATACGTGGATCAATACCGAATATTCTCATGATGAACGTCATCAGCGCCGCATTGATAAAATCACAAAGATCGAACAAGCGTAATGATACAACATACGCTCAACCGACAAGCATGAAAGTGCTTGTTTTTTTATATGAAAACGGTGTCCTCATTCTCTTATCCTTTCCATCAGAATGCCATCAATATATTGACTCTGTGTTACACTCGATGCTTTTTTATTTTCCTAAGCTCATCATAAGCTTTTCACATAATATTCAGAAGACAAACAACGTACCTACAAACTTATTCGCTATAATAGCCGCAGGAATGAGGTGAAGCCTATGGCTCAAACAAAAATGGTCTTTCAAAGACTGGAAAAAAAATATATTATTACACAAGCACAAAAAAAGCTGTTTCTGGAAAAAGCAGGAACTCACTTGAAAAATGATTTATTTGATGCATCAACGATTTGTAATATCTATTTCGATACAGATCAATATGCGTTAATCAACAGATCGATTCAAAAGCCGCCGTATAAGGAAAAGCTGCGGCTGAGAAGTTATGGGAACCCAAACAGCGATGATACTGTGTATTTAGAAATCAAAAAGAAATATAAGGGCACAGTGAATAAACGCCGTATTGCTTTAACGATCACACAGGCACAAGAGCTTTTACAGCACCGTACACTGCCGAAGGAAAATACCCAGATTCTCCGTGAGCTGGCTTATTTCATGAAATTTTATCAGCCGACACCTAAAATATTCATCGCTTATGAGCGTAACGCATGGATCGGAAGTGAAGACAAAGAGCTGCGAATTACCTTTGATACACAATTACGACGCAGATATGACAGACTTTCCTTTACGGACGGTGATGACGGCAAACCGTTGTTGAATCATAATCAAGCGTTAATGGAAATCAAGGTCGCAAATGCGTATCCGCTGTGGCTGACGCATATTTTATCAGAGCTGAAACTATATCCTGCATCATTTTCTAAATACGGCACAGCGTATATGCGCGATATCGTAACAGCGAAACAGCTGACGCTATCAAATGAATTCACCTGCAGGGAAGCATCAGCTTTCGGTTATCAACAAAAGGAGGCATATTCATGTTTACAAGCATATTAAATGAAGGCACAGAAGGCCTAACCCTTTTACATGGAGTTTTATGTACCGGCTGTTCCCTGTTTTTGGGATTATGGATTGCGCTTATTTACGCAAAACAAGGAAGCGGCAGTAAAAGCTTTCGCATTTCGATTGCGATTTTACCGGCAATCGTTCAGTTAGTGATAATGATGGTAAGCGGCAATCTCGGTACGGGAGTGGCAGTGCTCGGCACTTTTTCACTTGTGCGCTTTCGTTCCGTACCCGGCAGTTCAAAGGAAATCCTATTCATCTTTTTTGCGATGGCAATCGGTTTAGCGACCGGTATGGGAAACTTAAGCTTTGCCGTATTTACCGCATTCGTGATCAGCTCTGCATTCTTCTTATACTCTCATATCAGCTTATTTCAAGGTCAGATGAAAGACAAGGAGCTTCGTATTGTCATTCCGGAGGATTTGGATTATACAGAAATGTTTGATGATATATTTGCGCGTTATGTATCGCATGTTGAAATCATCAGAGTAAAGACGATCAATTTAGGCTCGATGTTTGAAATCTTATATCATATTACGTTGAAGGACACGCATCAGGAAAAAGCGATGATTGATGAAATTCGCTGTCGCAACGGAAATCTTGCGGTAATATCAGCGAAAAGGCAGGCGAACAGTGATGAATTATAAGCGTATCGCTGCTTCGGGAATGTTGAGCCTTGCGCTTGTATTATGCGGCTGTCAAAACAAGGCAGCTGCGGATAGCGAGGTGACACAACAGGAAGCTAAAGTCTGCTATGAGGACAATGATTATTATACGGAATATGCAACTGCGGAGTATACGGAAATTGATTTGGATAAGGAAAACGGTGATGTTACGATTCAAGCGGCAGGCACCTATGAACTTCACGGAAGCTTGAAGGGCTCAATACTCGTTGATACAAAGGATGAAGTCGTGCGCTTGGTTTTGAAGCAGGCAAGCATCAGCGCCGAAAGCGGTCCGGCGATTCGCTGCAGCGAAGGCAAAAAGCTGATTCTATCATTATATGAGGGAACTCAAAATCAGCTGAGCGACAGCACTGATCATGAAACTACTGAATATGATGCGACGATTTTTGTCCAAAACGATTTAACGATCAACGGTTCGGGAAGTCTTGTGATTGATGCGAATATTCAAAATGCGATCAAGGCAAAGGATACATTAAAGCTCATGGAAGGCAATATTCAAATTGAATCGACAGATAACGGCATTATCGGTAAGGATGCACTCTATGTTCACGGGGGGAGCTATCAAATCAAGGCAGAAGGCGACACAATCAAAAGCACCTATGACAAGGACGATGAAAAGGGCGACATTATAATCGAAAACGGTGAGTTTCAGCTTGAGAGCGGACAGGACGGGATTCAGGCGACGCGTTCGCTGACTGTCTATAACGGAAGCTTTTATATCGAAAGCGGCGGCGGAAGTGAAAACGGCGTAAAAGCTGCGAATGCCTTTCAGCCGGGCGGCTTCGGACATTGGAATCAACCGCAGAGCGAAGCTGTTGATGATTCACCGAGCGCCAAGGGGATAAAGGCAGAAGCGCAGCTTACGATTCATGACGGCTCCTTTGAGCTGAATACAAGCGATGATTCACTTCATGCGAACGGCGATATCACGATTAATAACGGAATCCTCACTCTGGCAAGCGGTGATGACGGTATTCACAGTGATCAAACCCTGACGATTCAAAACGGACATATCAATGTGACAGAAAGCTATGAAGGGCTTGAGGGCGCCGATATTATCATTAACGGCGGTGATATTCAAGTGTGTTCAAGCGATGACGGAATCAATGCGGCAGGGGGAAGCGACAACGACAATGCCGATCAGCCCTCACCCGATCGATTTATGCAGGGTGGTGACTACACAATTGAAATCCACGGCGGTACGATCCTAATTGACGCAAAGGGAGACGGTTTGGATTCTAACGGTACGATTGAAATGGACGGAGGCAGTGCAGTCGTATTCGGACCGTCAGACGGCGGAAACGGTGCCCTGGACTATGATAAAGCCTTTACGATCAGCGGCGGTATTCTGATCGCTGTAGGAAGCTCACAAATGGCACAGGCTCCTTCCGCTTCTTCCACGCAGCCTGCCCTTATGCTTCAGCTTTCTCAACAAGAGGCAAATACGCTGTTTTACCTTTGTGATGAAAACGGCAATCCTATGATCGGCGCCGTGCCTAAACGCGCTTATTCCAATATCGTCATCAGCACCCCTAAGCTTACGTTGTCAAAGGAATATCAGCTTTACATCGGCGGAAGCGGCATAGTCAACGATGCCGGATATATCGAAAGCGGTTTACAGGGCGGAAACTTGAACACAACGATAACCTTAAATGATATCATTACACAGAATACGCAAGGCGGTGCACAACCGGGCGGCTTCCCGCATACCAGAGGCGACAGAGGCAATGACTTCCCGACCGAGCATATGCTGCCTCAGGAACTACCTTCACAAACAGAAAAAGAGCTGTAGGCAATCGCCTCAAGCTCTTAAACTGTAACAGAAAATCAGACATCAGATCGATGTCTGTTTTCTTGTGGATGAATTTCGGTCAGTTCTATTCATCCGTGTCCTCTTCCGATTCTGCTTCTTCTTCGGGTTCTTGATCCAGCATTGCATCAAGCACACCGTCATAGCCGTCCATGGCGTAATCCTTCAACAAACGAACGCCCTCTGTTTGGAATAAATATTCACAATAGAACATTCCCGCAATATCAGGAAAACGCTGCCATAGATCTAAACGGTTCATCAGCTGCAGAATCTGCGTCTGTATTTTTTCACCCTCTACACGCACGGCAGCGGTAAGCGAACGAAATGCTTCCTTCCTGCGTGTAATATAGCGCGGCTTATCAAGTCGATACAGGCGCACGTCCTCATTCCATGAAAGATATTGTGTAAGACCCTCGCAAAAGAAGCGATACTCGAGCTCCTCATAATAGCCCTGCGGCATCTCATACGTATTGTTTATCACATAACGCAACAGCTGCACATGGCAAAGGTTATGCAGAATATAACGCATCTCCTTTACACTTGTGGTGTAATCAGCCACATTCAACAGATCAATGAGCAGATAGTCCTCATCCTCATGCCGCAGCATTTTCGCATCAAAGAATTTTTCGCTTCCTACGATCGGCATAATAATGACATCCTTCGTTATCAGATGATGATGAGGGAATAAGTATGTAACTACATCATGGTTCCATAACGGATATCGTCGATACATCGACAACTCCTGACACAGATGAATTACAACTTCCTGCCTCGTCGGACTGATCTCAGACGTCTGACAATACGGCTGATACCAAGTATGCTTCTTGGCTTCATGGTTCTTTACATAATAATCGATTTCACTAAATTCGAATCGCATATCAATCTCCTCCTCTATGACCACCTATATTATAACTAAACTTGTCGACTTTTTCACCTACTTAGGTATATCTTGGTTCTATTTTTTTAAACGGCCGTTTTGGAGCATTTTCAGAGGCCAACTTTAACTCAGATTTTTTCAAAAATTTCAAATCCTGTAATTTTACAGTCTTTAATAAAGTTTTTAACAAAAGTATAACACCATATAAATGAGATAAAGTTTTTTTCAACACAAATAAACACTTGTCCTCCATCTTCCGAAAAAACACACATAAAATGGCTTAGAAAGGAGAAAAATGCCATGCAAATTCCTCAACCGAACATAAATGCCTATCGAAAATGGATGAAAACACCGAATTTTTATCATCAATTAGCGCCGACATTGTGTAATGACAATAAAAATAATGTGAATTTTACCGGCACTCAGGTTGCCTTTATCAACAATAATTTTGATGAAGGAACCGATTTTCGCGGCTACGGGTGTTACAGAAGCAACGCTCCCTGTAACCTATGCAACATCTACTGTCCTCTTTACTATAACAGTAAAAGTGCCGTACAGGCAAACAACGCTTGGTTCATTTAACAGAATCCCGTATGAAATAAAAAGCATGGGGTATGAATAAATAAATCTCATATCCCATGCTTTCATTTATTCCTGTCTATAATCCTGTTTTCTCTCCCTTATATTGAAACAGCTCTGATATAGTCACAAGCTGATACCCCTTGTTTTGCAGATAAGGAACAAGCTCCTTTACCGCCTCGAGTGTAGTCGGATATAAATCATGAAACAAAATAATTGCGCCGTCAAATGCACCTGCCTTTGCCCGACTCAGTGTAACCTGTTTATCACGATTGCGCCAATCCTCACTGTCGACATTCCATAAAGCGATATGCAGACCGTTTTGTTCCAGTACCTGCTCGCTCGTTTCATTCCATGCGCCGTACGGCGGTCTTACATAGGTTGCCTCATGGCCGGTTAGCTTATACAACGCATCCTGAGTATCGAACACCTCTTTACGAATAAACTTCTTATCCTTAGAAGCAATGCTTTTATGATCCCATGAATGATTACAGATCTCAAAGCCGTTTTCCACCATATGCTTCACCGTATCAGGATAATATTGAATATTCTGTCCGAGCATAAAGAAGGATGCAGTTGCATTATGTGCTTCAAATACCTTCATCACTTCATCGGTATATACAGAGGGACCGTCATCAAATGTCAATGCGATCATCGGCTTCTTCGGATCGATTTTCAGCTTTCGCTTGATCGTAAGCGGTTTTTTATTTTCACCCTTGCCCGCAAGCTTGATGTATTTTTGATAATCACTGTATTTTAATTGAATCGCAGCATTTTTATAATAAAGCTTGACCGTATTCTCATGCGGTGTAACGTTGATATCAGCCAAAGACTTCACCGTAGTATTCGCCTGCTTCTTAAACTGTTCACGAAGCATATCATAATAATCACGCCTGAATACATCCGTTACCTTGATCTCTCGCTTTGCTTCCGTATCATAGCTGATACATTGTTTTTCTTCCTTGATGATGTTTTTTTCGGCATCCATCAGCTGATAATGAAATACGACACTGAGATAACGCTGATTCAATTCATCACTTTCATAATCAAGAAGGGCAATACCGTTTTCCTTCGGCAATGCTTTTATATATTCATTGATTTTCGCATTCATTTCCTTTGATTCAAACTGCGGATAATGAAACAAGCGTATTTGCTGCTCATTTTCTTCATCGAATTGACTGATCAATTCACCGGCTTTTTTGTTTTCCTCACTTACTTCCTTCAATTCCTTATAAGGATCGGGCTTAGCAATGATTTTGGATATACCGAAGCCCAAAAGCAATAAGCTCACGAGCACAAATACGAGTCTTTCATATCTTAATTTTTTATGTGTCTTCATGTTTCGCCTTTCTTTTTTATACGCTTTAAATCATCTTATTCTTTTTGACATTGTTAAAGTGTAAGCATTTTTATATTTCATAGAAATTTATTTTACAATCCTCTTTTAGTATAACACATATTTATTTAATTACCACTCTTTTCGCAATGTTTTTTCTGACAGCAGTTTTTTTAACAGCTCTTATTTCAATGACCTCTGTTTATTTTATGCAGTGCCATATTAATATTGCAGGAATCAAATCACTTATATGAGGATTCCTGCTTGTATTGAGTACGTACATGCTTTATAATACAAGAGATTGAACAGAGGTGAGTTGAATGAGAAAGCTGTTTTTCTTTGATATTGACGGTACTTTGACAAGCGCAAAAGAGTTCGGTAAGGTGTATGAAAGCACAAGAGAGGCCTTGCGCCGTTTAAAAGAGAACGGACATTTTGTGGCCTTGGCAACAGGCAGAGCGCTGTTTCGTGCCAAAGCGTTTCAAAATGAGATCGGACTTGAGAATATGGTATGTGAAGGCGGAAGCTGTATTATCTTGAATCATCAACAGGTAAGCTATGAAGCACCGAATCAAGAGCTGTTAAAGGATATTTATCGTGAGGCGCTCGCTAAGCAGGTGGGTATTGCGGTTGCCTGTGAGGACAGTGCTCATCGTATCGCTTCAAATTCCTTGTTTCATGAGCTGGCAGGTGATTTTCATGAGTTTATGGATGTCAGTACAGACAGTGAGTTTTATATTGATGAAGTTGATCAAATCAGACGTTTGTTTATTGCCGATCCGCAGCATAAAATGGATATGAAAAAGCTCGAACAAATCGGTGTGATGCACTACGGGGACGATCAGTTTATTATCATTGAGCCTGATGATAAATATAAAGGAATAAAAAAGACCTGCGATCTGTTAGGGGAAAGTGAAGCACAGATCGTAGTTTTCGGTGATGGCTGGAACGATCGCAAGATGTTTCAACAGGCGCCCTTTGCGGTGGCAATGGGGAATGCCGTACCCGAGGTCAAGGCTGAGGCGGATTATATTACGGCAGACAGCGACCATGACGGCATCTATCTTGCCTGTGAGCATTTCGGTTGGATTTAAAACAGAAGCAGTTAAGCTATGATATGTATTCATTATATATAATTGTTTAAGGAGGAAAAACATATGAATGAGGTATTAGAGGTAATTGAACAGCGTATTTCTTTACGTGCATACAGTGATGTGCCGATCAGCAGTGAAGAAGAGGAAGCTATTTTACATGCGGCAATGCGGGCACCGACTGCCGGAAATCAAATGCTTTACTCAATGATTATTATCAGAGATCAAGAAAAAAAGCAGCTGTTGAGCGAGCTTTGCGATCATCAGCCGTTTATTGCGAAGGCACCGCTGATGATCATATTTGCGGCCGATCATCATAAATGGTTCCGTTATTATCAAAAAAACGGGGTGAAGCAATTCTGTGAGGGCAAGGCATTTCAATTTGAGGCACCGCAGGAAAGTGATTTACTGTTGGCGATTCAGGATACGATGATTGCCGCACAAAACAGTGTTATCGCGGCGGAATCAATGAATATCGGCTCCTGTTATATCGGTGATATCATGGAAAACGGGGAAAGAATCAAGGAGCTGTTAAATCTGCCGCAGTATACGATGCCGATCGGTATGGTTGTGTACGGTCATTATCCACAAGGCTTTCCGAAGCTGCCGAAGCGCCGCTTTGATAAGCAGTTTGTCGTATTTGAGGATCAGTATCAGCAGTTGAGCGATGAACAAATCGATGAAATGTTCCAAGCAGAGGATGCACAATATAATCCGAACAATCCGCATCAGGCAGAAAACTTTGCGCAGCAGTTTTACGCTCGCAAGACCGGTGCACCCTTCTCTAAGGAAATGGCACGAAGCGCTCGCTTTTGGCTGAAGCAGTGGGACGGTCGCCTGTTGTAGCAATTATAAGGAAGGAAAAGCTCAAACGAGCTTTTTTTATCGGTTATCGCACTGCCTGCAGAATCAGCCTTTTTGACTTACGAAACAGTATTGTTGTCACTTGTGATCAACGAAACCTGCAGCTCATCACATACCGCAAAGATCGGGGAAAGAATCGTATAATTCAAAGCACCGCCCCATAACAAGCCGATTACATGATGGCGATATTCTCCCTCCTGCATCAGCACTACAGAGCCGCTGTCCCCATGATCGGAAAAAGCAGTATTAACATCTGCGATGATGATCTGATTTCGCTTTTCATCAGCATCTGCATACAGATAAGCAATTTTCCCGATCGTCGTCCCGGTCGTTCGTCCGCTTTTCACAACAAGATCACCGATATTGTCCATTGTCAGCTCATAGGAGCCTAACGGCGCTCCGATACCGATAATCTCATTTGTCTTTGCCTCTTTGCTGTACAGCATCCTCGCAATTCCGCCGTCCACAAGCTCTGAATTTACCGTTCTTGAAGCATAGGCAATCAAATCCTGTGTTTCATGTGATTCCGGCTGAAAGATGGACTGATCGGGCCGCGGAAAACAATGCGCATTTGCCAACAGATAAATATCATTTTCATTATCCTGTGCTCTTATAGAGCGCACAAACATCCCCAATGTACAAAGCCCGCCGGTAAACGGACTGTTTGGCATATAAATCTCAGCTCCGCCCGGTATCGGACGAAATTTCTCGCGATTGACTACTTCGCTTTGTTCCGCCTGATATGTTTCAAATTTCGGCAGTTCAATGACATCGGTAGGAATTCCGTCTAAGTATGCCGGTATTCGTTCATTTTTCGGACAGTTCTTTTCCGGTTCTTTTTTTGTTGTAAAAACGATGATTGCCGGTTCGTCTGTTTCTTTTCCGTCCTTTTCCTTATAACCGATTGCGACTGAATGTACATTATTCAGAGACATCAGCCAATCACAGTATTTGTTTTTCACCGCCTGTATTGCTTCACACTGTTTCTGATCCATTCTATCACTTCCTGTTACAGGTTATTCCGTAATTTACCCGAAGCATAGGCAAATATCATTTTATCTTGACTCATCGGCTCAAAAGCATTGTAAATTATTTTATTTCTGTGAAAAGATTCGAAGTGTATAATTGTACTTAATTGACTTTTTTTAGTATAAATTTTATATAATGGTGTCTGTTCTTGCCAAATCATCGTTTGCGGCAGTATAATAGTAACAACAAGATAAGCTGAAAGGCTTTTGTTGTGTTTGCGTTACCGTTATCGGTAAATGAGGAGGATAAAGATAGTATGAAAAAATTAATGGTTTTATTGTGTGCAGGTATGTTGCTTGCAGGATGCGGAAGCAAGAAAGAAGAAGCTAAAACTGAAGAAAATCGTGAGTCAAAGGTATGTACGATGGAGCAGTCCGGCATCAAAATGGAATTAGGTGCATCTGCGTTAAATGACATCATTGACAAGGTTGATGTAAAAGTTATCGTTCCTTTACAGGGAGTTTCAGAAAGTGCTGTTACTGATACATTAAAGGCACAGATGGAAGAGGCTGCATTGAAGCAGATCGGATTAAGCAAGGGCGACGGCGTTGATGTAGAAACAGAGGCTAAGGACGGTAATCTTTCTGTTAAGGTCACTATCGATATGAACAAAGCAAGCGCTGAAGCGAAAAAGGTGTTAAATCTTGAAGATGCTAAGGAAAGCAAGCTGAGCGATTTTGTTAAAGCGGCTGAAGCAACCGGAGCTTCTTGTAAGTAATTTATTATTTCAATTACAGCTGTACTTCTAAGTGAAGCACAGCTGTTTTTATCGCAAGAATTAGTAAAGCGAGACAATGATACAAACAAATCTCTTCATACCATCTAATCAACGACTTATCGTTGCTCTGATGGTATGAAGATGATATAATATACACATACGAGGTGATGTGTGTGATTCTAGAGACATATTTAAAAAACAATAACAAAAATTTACATCAAATGCATTTGATAACGGGAATACCAGAAACTACCGTGCGTGATATTAATAAACGAGATCTTTCTAAATGGTCCCTCAGCTATTATGACGCTATCGCAAAAACTGTCGGCAAGGAACGTTCAGTAATCATGCAGGAACTTGAGGATTTAAAAAAATCACAGAGCTATTCACCTATTTTCGGTAAATATGATCTTGAAAATCGTAGATATATAGGCAATAAAAATAAATTATTAAATTGGATCGCTGATTTAATCTGTGAAAACACTAACGGATCAACTTTCTTTGACGTATTTGCAGGAACCGGAGTTGTAACTAAAAAGATGCTGGAAAAATATGATTCTTTTATAATAAATGATTTCCTTTATTCCAACAATGTTATTTACAAAGCTTTTTTCGGCAAAGGAAAATATAATGTAAACAAACTAAAATCTATTCAGAAGCAATACAATACTATTATTGATAATAACAGCGATGATGAGTATTTTTCTAATAATTTCGGCGGTAAATTTTTTAGTATAAATGATGCAAAAAAAATAGGAGAAATCCGAACTTTAATAGAAAAAGATAATTCATTAAAGCAACGAGAAAAAGACATTCTAATAGCCTCTTTATTATATTCTGTAGATAAAATCGCTAACACGGTCGGACACTACGATGCCTATCGAAAAAAAACAATCTTAAAAGATAAATTTGTTTTTGAATTGATAAACCCAATAAAAACCTCTAACAAAAATATTAAGATATTCAGAAAAGACGCAAATGACCTTGTTCGTAATGTAACAGCCGATATTGCCTTTATTGATCCTCCTTATAATTCCAGACAATATTCTCGATTCTATCACGTTCTTGAGGGTATTGCTAAATGGAATAAACCTAAATTGGAGGGAATAGCCATGAAGCCTCCTATTGAGAATATGAGTGAATACAGCCGCTCTGGGGCACCGCAAGTATTCGATGATTTAATTCAAAATCTTAATGTTAAATATATTGTTGTGACCTATAATAATACATATCACTCTAAAAGCTCAAGCTCAAAAAATAAAATTACGCATAATGAAATATTAAATTCCCTTAATAAAGTTGGGAAAACCAAATCTTTTGAAATTCCCTTTCAATTTTTCAATGCAGGTAAGACCAATTTAATAGACCATAAAGAATTTGTATTTATCACGGAGGTCAGGTAATATGCATAAAAATTTTCAAAGCTTTGGGGCACAGGAAAAACAATTATGAAAAAATCTCAAAGAACAATACGATCTCCTTTATTCTATGTCGGTGACAAATATAAACTGATGCCACAACTGAAAAATTTATTCCCACAAAATATAAAAACATTTTATGATGTATTTTGTGGAGGCGGCAGTGCCTCTCTTAATATTGTAGCTGAGAATTATGTTTTAAATGATATCAACGATAGGGTTATTGAACTTCATCAATTTTTACAAGAACAATCAAATGATATTGAACAATTTATTGCAGGAATGCATGAAATTATAAATAAATATGGGCTCAGCCTTTCTGAGCTTGGAAAAAATAATAAAATCGAAAATCTTAAAAAGGTTTATATTAAAACATATTTTTCCAAATATAACAAAGAGGCCTATTTGAATTTAAGAACTGATTACAATAAAAATCAGTCAAAAACAGAATTATTATATCTATTATTGATTTACGGGTTTAACCATATGATACGTTTTAACGCTCAAGGACAATTCAATCTGCCAGTTGGTAATGTTGATTGGAATAAAAATGTTAGTGCTGCATTAAGAAACTATGCATCTTGGATTACCCATAACAAAATAAAATTATCTCAGGGATTGGACTTTGAAGCATTCGTTTTAAGCCAAAATTTTAGAAAAGGTGATTTTATCTATTTTGATCCACCTTATCTGATAACTTTCAGCGATTATAATAAGTTATGGAACGAGGATGAGGAATATCGTCTATACGCTCTCTTAGATAAGTTATCAGAGGATGGAATACATTGGGGTTTATCCAACATGCTTTATCATAAAGAAAAAACAAATACTATTTTACAGCTCTGGGCAAAAAAGTATCAAAAATATGATATTGAAAGCAATTATATATCCCGATTTGACAATAGCATAAAGAAACAAAGTAAAGAACTTTTTGTTACAAATTATAACGGTTGAAAAGAAGAGGAGCAGATATGACTAGACAAAAAAAATACGAAAGAAAGCAGTTATCATTTTCAACAACTATGAGAAGTCCGGAAAGAATTGCTGATTTTGTAGAAAGCTTATTAGATTATGAAGGAAAAGCTTTAACTGATAACTTGATACATCAAATCATCATCGATTGGATTATAAAGAAACTTATTTATGGCAAAACTGCATTAGATGCATACAAACATTTAAAAGAAATTTATTACAACGAAGATCTAACTTATACACCTGATCAAGCAGAATTTATATATACGTATATTGAAAAAAATACAAAGGGACATAAAGAAGCTGGCTTTACAAAAGGATGGCCATCACGATTTGACACTTATTTAAGGTTACCAATGGAATTTGGATTCATATATTATAAGATGAATGAACCGCTTGAGATTTCAGAAACCGGTAAATTAATTGTTCAGGCGAGTCAAACGGATGATTTAATGCTTGACAAAGCAAACAGTTCTTTTGTCAAAGTATCAGATATATTTTTAAATGCTCTAGTTAAGTATCAAACAAATAATCCATTTCGACGCAATGAAATAGAAAATGCACCGTTTGTATTATTCTTACAAACTATCTTAAAGCTTAAGGAAGGTTTTGAATGGAAGAAATCCGGTATATATAGAAGTGAAATTCCTTTCATCATTTGTTGGTGGAATGCCGATGCTTATGCCTTAGCTGAATATATCAATAACTTTAGGCTTGCTTATGGCCTAAAGCCCAGCGATGAAATTGTTTACGAGCATTGCTTAGAATTATTAGGTTCTCAAAATCGCAAAAGATTTAAAATGAAACAAATAACAAAAGAGGGTGTTGATGATTTCATTAGGAAATTAAGGTCTACCGGGGTAATTTCATTACGAGGCTACGGTAGACTGATTGACATCAACCTCTTTGATATTGATAGAGTAAATTATATTATAAAAAATTATTCTAACTATCCGATTATTGAAGATGAAAAAAAATATTATCAATATATGGGGGAAATTGATACTAAACTTGTACAAACTCATACAATAGTTTCATCGGATCGTATCGCCAATCTTAAACAAACTACATTAAAAACTTGGGCACAGAATATGAATACAGAGGATATTATCAAAGAATTTAAATCTTTGACAAGTTCTAAAGGCAGTCAGCATCCAATATTAAAATTTATTAACGCACCGACCAGATTCGAGTTCTTGATGAGTATAGCGTTAAAGAAACAATTTCCTGAACTTGATATTCAGCCTAATTACCCTATAGATGACGAAGGAATGCCTACATCAACAGCTCGCGGAGGCGTTGGGGATATAGAAATATATGGTATGAAAATCGATGTTTTGGTAGAGGTCACTATGATGCGAAATAAAAGTCAATCTGTAAATGAGATACCAGGAATTGCCCGTCATCTAAATGAATTCCAGCATATCAATAGAAAAACTGTATATTCTTTATTTGTAGCACCGAATATTCATGCGGATACACAATTTATGATTGAATTTGCAAAATCAAGATATAATGCCGATATTTACCCATATACTATTGAACAATTTATTAAAGTATGGAAAAACAGCAAAGAAATAGCTGATTTTACTGTTCATGTTCTTAATAATAGTATTAGTTAATAAAATAAATCAACAAAAGAAAGTTCGTTTTACAGTCTAACTACTTAAGCTAGTCTCTTTACTGTTGTCCAAATAATTGGGTTCACTTCATTCACGGTTTACACAAAATTTGAGACACTCTCTTTTATTTCATAATACACCTTTATTAATTTTTTCTCTCTCATATTTTATCCAATCATTAAAATAATCAAATTTTTTCTCTTTTTTTTCATTTTCATACTCATTATACGAATTAGGCTCATCACCTTTGCTAATCTTTGCATATTCACGCACAGAATCTTCAACTTGATGATAATGATATTTAATCTTCGTTGTAGTATATATCTTTTCGCTATACTCTACTAATTGAAAAAGGGAAGGGTTAAAACAAACAATATTATGTCCTTCTGCTTGAACACTTTCAAAATATATACCGTTACCATTTATACTTTTTAATACATCAGATAAAAACCTTGTTACATTATAAAGGTGTAAGTTCTCTTGCTGTACTGGTTGTGTTAGAAGTTTAAGCCAAGTTTCCATTTCTACAGTATCTTTATCTGTTAAGTCAATTAATTCAATATTGCCCTTACATTTAAACTCACCAATACTACAATTTTGTCCTACTTGTAAGTGAACTTCAGCCAAACAAGTTTCTATTGTATCTGCTAAGTACAAATACGATATTCCTTGTCTGTTAAATCTTCCTCCTTGTGCATATATTGATGGTGGCGCTTCTATTTCATGTTTATAATATGGAAGTATAAAGTGTTTATTTAAATCATCATCTGATCCATAAATAACTTCATTTCCTATTCGCCCTCGAAAAAACACCATTTCAGTACCGATTTTTTTTGTTGGGAAAGATTTTGATGCAAAATATTCTCTATAGTCTTCAAATATAATATCTGGGTTATTGTTTGTCAAATCCTCGTTTACTATCTTTATTAAAGCTTCTTGAAGATTCAAAGACCATATAACTTCCCTATATTTTTCAGGAAAAGTTTTTACCATTTCATTTGACTTATTTATTACATCCTGAATTTTATCCAATAGGCTCATTTTCATTCCTCCTCTGTTTTCTATTTGGAAAAGAGTCTTACAACTCTATCCCAATTTTACTTATAAGAAATAAGTTTCATACGTTATCTTATGAAAACCATGTATAGACTAGTTCTCCTTTTTATTTATCATCGGTTTTAAAGCCGGAATTGCCCCATATTTACCAAGCATATAGTTTTTTTCATAATTTTCATCTTTTCGTATTTTAATACCGTTCTCATCATTGAAATCTGCTAAAGAATATAATTGAGAAGCACCTGTATCTTCCTTTTCAACAAACCATATTTCATCCCTTCTCAACAAATCGTTTTCCAACGCCCATGTATCATGTGTTGTAAAAATAAGCTGTGCATGACTTTTATTCATTTCCGGATTTAAAAAACAGAGTATAAAATTCCTAACCAAAAGAGGATGCAGACGAGAATTAAGCTCATCGATAAAAAACACACCGCCTGTTTCCATTATCTTCATCAATCTCGGATATAGAGAAAACATCTTCAATGTGCCTGCAGACTCCTCTCTCAATGGTATTGATACAAGTTCATCACTGCCATTAATTTTATGAAGCGCATTTATATTCATTTGTCTTCTGCCTTCATCATCTTTATATTTATTCACTTGAAAGCCAACGATTGATTCATCGAATGTTGAAATAAACTCAACAACCTGTGCCCTTACAGTAGGATCATCGGCAAAGCTCTTAGGAATGAATCTGGACAACACAAGATTTTCCACAGGATTACCATAGTTCACAACCTCATGCTTCATGAACCAATCTCTTACGCACTTTAATTCATCGATTTTTAACTTAGCTCCGAGTGAAACAATCAGCACTTCTTTTTCCAAAGCAGTCTCAATATTATCATGGCAATTCTTTGGCAATCTACATAACTCCAAAATATCTTCATCTCTGTTGCGATAAAAAACCGATTTAAATTCTCCTCTTGATGATTTAGCCTTTGTATTCAGCCATTCCTCTTTTACACCGTTGACGTCAACACTAAAGCCATAATTATATGTTTTAAATTTATCTTGTTCGTCTCCGATAAAATAAACCTCAAATACAGATTCAGCATCTTTACTGTTATTATCGAATAAGAACGGAGTTGGTTTCGGGAATTGACTCTTTTCATCATTGATCAGGGAATCTCCGCCGAATGCAAAGGAACTGCAAACATAGGTGCACATATAACGAAATGCCAAATATACATTAGATTTTCCGCCTGCATTTGCTCCGAAAATGGCTGCTGTCGGCAAAAGCTTTTCTAATCCGACGGTAATGATGTGAGATTTATATTCAGTCATCTTAGTCGCAGATAAATCTAAAATTGTATCATCCCTAAATGACCTAAAGTTCTTAAAGCTGAATTGTATTAGCATATAAAATATCCTCCTATATATATTATAGCTTGATTTCAATCAAAATCAACATTTATTTGAGGGATTTTCTCAATTAGAAGTACAAAATCAAGGTATGACCCAGTCCTTAATTATGATACAAGAGATAATCGAGATAGAAAAAAAACACCCGTTAA
Source organism: uncultured Erysipelotrichaceae bacterium (assembly GCA_947649125.1). GTDB lineage: Bacteria > Bacillota_I > Bacilli_A > Erysipelotrichales > Erysipelotrichaceae > C-19. The sequence continues at coordinate 57,538 of CANSQL010000009.1, forward strand.
GGGTGCGTATTCTACAATGGTATTACTGATTTAGTGAATTGATGTATTTAATTACTTCAGGTTGAATTTCTTTATCAATTTTTAATGCGTTCATCACCTCTGTGATTGGCTTGTTTGTGTCTTCCACCATGT
>CANSQL010000010.1 GCA_947649125.1 uncultured Erysipelotrichaceae bacterium
TCGAATAGACCTTTTTAAGATTCTGAAACTCAGAATTATGAAATCCGCCCTGCATGTTTTTCTGTTTCGCTAACAGCCTGCTGCAATAATATACCGCTCTGCTTAAGATAGGATACGGTGTATTACTGCTGTTCTGTGCTTCGATGTTGATAAACAATCCGATTCTTTCATTTTCCTCAGAATTCGGCAGCTTCGCATCAAATAAGATATCATATTTGATCTCGGCACCGTGAACCGATTGATCCTCGACATTACGACCTTGGATTTTATCCGATTCATCATCTACTGCCACATCTAACTGTGGATCATGTTCAATATAAGAAGGTATCTCCTCAACAGGAATATCTCGATACTCAGCCACACACTCTTTCATAATGCGTGCCAGTATTTGTTTATTACTCAATATTTTCTTACAATATTCATCATACGCTTTATTCAAATCATTGTTTTCAATCGCATCTGCGACCTCTAAATTATTTTTCATTCATTCACTCCCCACCGTTAAATTTGTTTACAGTTAAAGCTTAACATTACTTCAACTTATCTACACATAGTATAACATATCTAACGATGAATTCATATCTGAAAATGCTTTCATTTTGTTTGATACGAAAAAGGCAGCGGATGTCATTTTCTCACTTATCCTCTGCCTTTTTGAAACCCTATGTTAATTTAGAGTCCGTTATCTTTTAAGCCTTAAGCCTGTTTATTTTGTTTCTTATGATCCATATGTTTTTTAATACAATAAGCATCAACTAAAATTGTCAGTATAAACAATAAGAACCACATTATCAGGTTTGTATAATCTCCCGTATTTACACGATTCATTAAATCTGAATCATTTCCGGATAAATTATAACGATTTCCACTGTTATCAACAATGTTTTTATCAGCTTTACCGTCACCGTCTGTATCAATGTTATACTTAGGCTTTAGATTGGTCATTGTATCATATGCAAAGCCGTTCACCGTAAAGTTTGATTCAGGCTTCCATTCTTTAATTCTCACAAGATTCAAATCCGCAACACCGTCACCGTCTACATCGACATTGATATCAGGCTTGCCGTCTCCATCGGTATCGATATTTACATCGGGAATTCTATCGCCGTCTACATCAATATTCAAATCAGGTAAGCGATCGCCGTCAATATCAAGATTTAAGTCAGGACGTCCGTCACCATCTGTATCGATATTAATGGTAGGCTTTAGATTACCCATTGTACAATAATGAACCTTTTTCACCGTTACACATTTATTCGGCTTCCATGGCTTAGGTAATGTTCCCATATTGATATCAGCTTCACCGTCTCCGTCTGTATCAACATTATAATCAGGTTTGCCGTCTCCGTTTGTATCGATATTAAGATCAGGAATACCGTCACAATCCGTATCAATATTAATATCAGGTTTGCCGTCACCGTCTATATCAATGTTGATATCGGGATTTCCGTCTTTATCTGTATCAATATTTGTTTCAAGGTCATCAACTGAACATTGTCCTTTATTCGGCTTTTTATTACCGTTAGGATCATATTCCGTGCCGTCAGGCAACACTACCGTACCATCAGGTAATATGATTGCGCCATTCGGTGTATCGATTTCGGTTCCATTAGGGAATTCCACCTTACCGCCGTCAGGTACTTCAACGCTACCGTCAGGCTTTTTCTCAGGCTGTTTGCCGTCCTCATTAGGTAAACCACATACCTCATCACCGGTAGTCGGCTTACCGTCAGGTCCTACGACACAAGTATCATCTTTATTGAGTTCTTGTTTATCATTACTGATTGCGTATCGTAATAATTCATCGGTGATAAAGGTTACGAAGCTTCCTTCTAATTGTACCTTGAGTTCTTTTACCTTATCCTTTGTATCAATTTCATAAACGATTGGCTTAGCATCACTTTTCGCTCCGCCCATCGCATCACCCAGAGCTTCCTGTGGCTCTGTATACGGCAAGTATACCTTGATACTTCCGTCAGGCTGTATTTTTACGTTGCCTTTTTGAAGCCATACATCATATACGGTAATCGGTTCTCTTGGGAGTGGGGGAATATCATCCGCATTATCGGTAATATCATCGACAATTAATACCACGCTTGGATCAAAATCTGTATCGCCTTGTCCTTCTACCTTAGCGCTCTTATCATCTGTTTCTACAACCTTTTTCCTTAAGCTGTTCCACTTGTCTAACGCATCCTTGATCCAGTCCTCGATATCTTTCTTTTCCGTTTCATCAATCTTGTCCTTGATTTCATCTAATTCATCAATCACTTGATCGATGATATCCTTAGATTCATCACTGCCGTCAATCTCTGTTTCAATATCAGGCAACGATACTATTTTAAATGTGATCGTAATATCATTTCCTGCATTATCCTCAGCGTAGATTTCATATTCACCGACACTGCTGATTTCCTCATCGATGTTATCTTGAATTGTTCCTGCCATAGCTCCGTCAAGCTTATATTCGCTGTACGATAAACCACTGTAATCATCGGTGACCTTTACAAATCTCGGTAAGTAATAGAATTTATATTCACTCTTATCCTTTACACCGGTTATTTTCGGTGCTTTGCGATCGATCATGATTCCTTCACCGCTGCTTAATGCACTGCAGTTGCCTGCCTTATCGCATGCCTTTGCCTGTAACGTAAGCTCTACATCATCGCGATATGTGACGACTCCGCTTGTGCTTTGTTTTGTGTTTGTGCCGCTCTTACTTGTTTCCGTGTATTCATAGTAATCAAGTCCGCTTGTCGCATCACTGCTTGTCATAGTAACTTCTGCCGCTTGATTCATCCAGTTACCGAAGCTTAACGCATTGATGAATCTTGCGAATACACTTTTATTGATTTGTTTCATCGTCATGGTCGGTACATCAGGCGGTGTTTGATCGATTCGTACTTGATATCGGATTGCCTTGGCAACTAAGCCTGTGCTTGAATTTCTTAAGTAGAAGTCAGTCGGATAATCGCCATCAGTCGAATAAACTAACGGGCTAGTCTGGAAATTAATTCCATCATTACTGATTTCATCATAACCATTCTTACCTGTAGCTGATATCTCAACATCACTGATATACCAGTTATTCTTTCCTTTGGTTCCTGTTACCTTATAATAGCCTTCACCGTTATTCGGAAGTGCGTTACTGTTGATTATTAATGTTCCCTCTTGATATTCAAACTCATAATTTGGATTGGATAAGCCGCTTGCCTGTATACCGTCTGTATATTTTCCTGCCGCTTGATTATCAGGATATTTACTTGTGATAGTAAGTGTTCCTAAGTTATCACCCGCAACAGGCTGTGGATTATAAGTAACTCCGTTATCTTTAAATGCCTGACCTACTGTTTTCGTTACATCCTTTGGTTTTACGATCGTCTTACGTTTGTTTACTGTAATGACCTTAGTCGCTGTAGATTCCTGATAGCTGCTTGTGCCGGCCTTCGTTACTTTTATTGTGAATGTACCTACACCTGTAACCGTAACCTTACCGTTACTTAACGCAGCTCCTGTACCGTTATCATTTTCAATCGTCCAAGACACTGCCCCGCTACCTTGTCCGCCGCTGTAGGAAGGAGTATAGGTCTCACCATACATAATTGAATCCTTACTTGTGATTGAAACAGGTGGGTTCTGAGTCGGTAATTGTGATACCGTTATCTGTTTCGTAACTGTTTTACTGTTGTAGTTAGTATTGCCCGCAACTGTAGCTTGAAGGGTAAAGGTTCCCGCACTTAACAGCTTGAATTTATTTCCGACAATCTGCGCTACACTGTTGCCGTTCGTAATCGTAAACGTTTCATTTTCACCGCTGTCATTCCCTGTAGTAGTGATATTGATTTCTTGATTCACTTGTAGGGAATAATTTGCGCTGTTTGTGATTTGATAATTGTCTTGATTCTTTTTATCTACTGTTATAGAAACTGTTTTAGTAAAGTCAACACCGTTTCCATCCTTACCTGAGACAGTAACACTATAGGTTCCCGCATCTAAATCAGCACCTTTCACTTTAAGATTTCCGCTCGTATCAATACTGAAATGTGATTCATCTCCGCTTGTGCCTAATTGAATAGATGCAATATTAGAGGTAGGCTCTCCCTGCGGGTATTTTAACGTAAAGGTACCGATCGTATTGTTTACCTTCGTCGGATTATCCCCATACGTAAAAGTCGAACTTGTCGGATTAAATTCGAGTGTAGGTACAGGATGTCCTACTACCGTTATTGTAATCGTTTTGGTAAAGGTTTCATTCTCATTATCCGTTACTTTTATCTTTAATGTATAGGTTCCTTTAGTTATCTTTTTCTTAGCGAATAATTCATTATTTGTGATACTGAAATTCGCATCTGTAGTAGGATTTCCCGAAGCATCAACGATTTCCCATTTCTTATAATCCTTACCGCTTGTAGGATCATTCACACCGCTTGTGCCGCCGGTAAAGGTAAAGGTTCCTGTTTTAGCACCTGCCGCATTGATACCTGCATCTCCCTCAGTCCAGCTTGTTTTCCCGCTTGGATAGTTTGGAGTAAATGTAATATCGGTAATTGGCAGAGCACCTAAATCTAAGGTAATCTGTGTACCGTTTCCTCTATAAGTCGTTTTCGTTCCTTCATCTACTTCTTGATAAAGAGTAAGACTTAAGGTTTTCGCTGTTTGATAGTTTGCGAGTGAAGTTAAATCTAAATCAACAGTACCTTTAGTCCCATTTACTTGTCCCAGTACGCTATATTTATCACCGTTATTTGTTTTCGCAACAACACTGACATAACGAGTGCCTGAAGTAGTGCCGCTTAGAGTGACCGGGATTGAAAGAGTTGTATCACTTCTGTTAACCGTTAATGTATTACCTGAAACATCAGGATTACTTGAATCTAACCCAATTCCTAAATCAGAGTCATTTAGAGTAAGATAAGAATAATTTCCATCAATTTCAGGAACAGGTTGATTCACGCTTGAATTAGTTTGAAATGATGGCTTTGTCACACTTGAATAAGCAAGCTGACTTTTATCTAAAGTAAGAAGCGGTCTTACCGATGAAGTACCTGCAGTTTGCGCATGACCGGGGCAAGTGGTAGTTTCAACTTTCTCAGATACATCAACTATTTGCACAGTGTATACTCCTTGAGGATTATTGTTATATAAATAGCTTTTGACCATCTCAGTTGATCCCTCATACTTATAAGGAAACGGTGTATCTAAGTTATGACATACACCATGAGTAGGTCTGTATACAAATTCTTTATCATAGCCTTGTGAGGGATCGGCAAGATAATCCCTGATATAGTCCTCTAAACCTAACTCTTTAAACGTATTATATATCGGAAATACTATGGGTGGCAATTCGTGTTCAGACACTGCATTCTCTATATCCAAGGTTTCAGCATTAAGTTGCAGTGTGTAAGTAGTTCCTATAGGTAGATCAATAGAAGGAGGTAATCGACCAGTACAATTTGATTCTCTGAAAGATCTTACTCTACCTTTGCCATACTCTTGTATTGTAAAATATTTTCCTTTGGAAACATTCTCAACCTTATCATCTGCATCATTTCCATCAATGGTCGGCTTAATTCCCTGTTCTGTTACTGTCTGATCCATATTACATACTTTAGCAGCTTCATCCAACACATTCTTAATTATACTGACCTCAGTAACCAAAGAATTCGTATTCGCCCCCACAAACTTACTTCTGTTATCTACTGAATCATCTCCTAACCACCAATCGGTATTTATCGAATCAATATTAATTAATGCTGTATTATCATTATTAGTAATTAAAGTTAAATCGGATGTTTTCGGTAAAGTGAATTTATTTGAAACAGCTTTACTTCCTAATTCTCCGTACTTATTTGCTAAAGTGCTTAAAGAAGCTACTGCATTATTCCAAGTAACTTCACCTGCATCTGTAGCTGTATCCTTTAATAAAGTCATTGTATTAGGATCAATTACAGTATAAGAGTCATTTCCGATAAATACTTTACTTCCTGTTGAATAGTTAGTAGCCGCATTTAATCTATAATCATCATTATATAATAACGGTATACCTATACTGAAAGCTGTAAGTATGCACACAAAAACACATATGAATTTTTTCATTTGAAACATCCCTTTCTATAGTTACTCCTACTCATTGGTACCATGAAAATGAATATCGGTTCAAAATTTGTTTACTAAATTTTTATAAATAATAAAAAAGAGCTTATTTAAAATAAAAGTAATAGTAAAATAATAATGAATCTATGTATACGAGTATAACATAACATTTTTAAATAATCATTATGTAAATATTGGTAAAAATATAAAAAAAAGAAGTGATTAATGATTCACTTCAAATACTTCATTCCAGCCTTCTTTGATAAAGCGTTCCCAATAAACACCTTTTTTATCGGAAAGAATATCAACGATCTTTTTCATTTCTGCTATTTCCTGCTTACTTTTGGTTTTCGCTAATTCCGGTGTATTTCCCCAATCAAGAAGCGCAAAATAAGCATCCTGTTCGGTAGTGATCCAATGATTGAAGATCATGATTCCCTCTGCCTTTTCCTGTTGCGTGATATGAACATCGTTATTAGGTTCAATATCATGCGGTTTTAACAGCTGATACGCACTCGTTCCTGTCGCAATACAGGCAACGGTTGCGGCTGCAGTGCTGATTCCCACTCCGACATTCCAAAAGCCGGAGGATGATTTAAACTGCTTCCAATAACGACGTATCGCAGACCATGAGAATATACCGGTAATTGTCGGTGTACCTAAATCATAGAATTTGATCTTTCTTTGATTGATCCGTTCATATTCACTGATATAGGCGGATAATTCTTTTCTTGCGGTATAGAGCTGACTTTTGATCGTTCCTTGAGGACGGTTTAAAAATTCAGCGGTTTCCTGAACACTCATTTGTTTGAAATAAACACAGTTGATTACCTCTTGATGCTTAGGCTGAAGCTTTTCGACCAATTCATGAATTAATTGCTGCTCACTTTCATTATCAAATTTTTCCTTAGGTAAGAAGTCCAATTCTTTTTCTGCTTCATAGGAGAGTGAAAGCTCATCATATTCATTCATCAAAGAATCCTTGCGTTTTCTAAATAACCGTGTACAGCGAGTAAAGACTACCTTTTGAACCCATAACGGAAAAGCTTCGGGGTCCTGCAGACGATGGATATTGTTGTATAGAGAGATAAAAACCTCTTGTGTTACATCATTGGCATCAGCTTGATTATGAACATGTGAATACACCATACGAAAAACATCATCATATATCATATGATAAAGCTCATTAAAGGCCTGTTCATTGCCGGCCTGCATTTCTTTTACATAGTGTATTACCGATCTGTCCATACGTTATATCCTTTCTGTTTTATTCTTTCTTTTTTAGTATAACAAAAACTAAATAAATTGTCTACTTTTATCATCGTGATGTCGTAAAGTACACATTATAGGTGATTCATTTTTTGTTGAAATTATTCGAAAAGCTTGTTTTTTGCGGGTTGATAAAAACATATTACAGTAAGATATCGTTAAAATCAAGATGTAAAAAATGAGTTGATGGTCGTTTTTCTATTGATTTTTATTTTACTCGACAATAAAGATTTATAAATTGACATTCACTTAATTAACAATATGATAGACTATCAATCATTTTAACTTAATTTTATTGTATTATAACAATGGTTATGTTAAAATAAAACATGCAAATGTTAATATGGTGGTGATACAATGAATGCAATCGATATGCTTGGACTGGAAATAGATTTCAAAGATTGGGATAAAACGAACCAATTACCGTTTTATATTTTAAATGATTTTTCAATTCAAAAAACCACTATCAATGATATCTGTTGTTTATCTTTAACGCCGCATGAAGAGTTACCTAATTTATCAGCATTAAAAAAACAAATAAATACAATAAAGGAAATTGAAGATTTACCTGTATTTTTAAATCTGGATTCGATTTCTAATTTCAGAAAACAGAATCTTCTTGAAAACAAAATCGCATTTATTATAAGAGATAAAATTGTTTATTTACCGTTTATGACAACTCTTTTAACTGATGAATCATGTGAAGAGAATACAAAGATTGAAAAGTTAGCGTTGACTGCTCAACTTTTATTTATTTGGATTTTATATCAAAATACGAATGAATACTACATCAGTGAAGCTTTAGAAACACTTCATGTTTCAAATATGACACTTACAAGAGCATATCGGCAATTATGTGCAACGAAACTATTTAAAGAACATAAAGACGGAAGAAAAATTTATTTAACAACACACTTAAATAAAGTTGAATTATTTCATCAGATGAAAAATTATTTTAAGTCACCTATCCAAAAACAAGGATATATCTTAAAATCTGATCGAAACAATGATATGATCCCATCCGGTGAATTTGTATTCAGTCAGTATACTTTTATCAATCTGCCAAAATTAGAAACATATGCGATTGATAAAGTGAACAGTAAGCAAATTCATATACAAAAAGATTATTATTCACAAGAAGAACAAATAGAACTTCAAATATGGAATTATAATCCTCTTTTATTTAGTCAAGATCAAAAGAATATCGATAAAATTTCTCTGATTATTTCTTTACTGGATAACATAGATGAAAGACTGGAATTAGAAATAGAACAATTATTAGATCATATATTTAACAAGGAAGGAGCTTAATGTGATTGGAATAAATTCATTTAAACAATATTTTAAAGGCTTTGAAAATCAATATGTCATTATCGGCGGAACCGCATGTGATCTATTGATGTCAGATAGAGAGTTAGATTTTCGTGCGACTAAAGATATTGATATGGTGCTCATTGTTGAAGCATTATCAAAAGAGTTTGGGGAAGTGTTTTGGAAATATGTACAAGATGCCGGTTACAAGCATATCAATAAAGGAACCGGTAAAGCAGAGTTTTATCGTTTTTCCAACCCAAAATCATCTGATTTTCCTAAAATGATAGAATTATTTTCAAAGCAGCAGGATTGGTTTCTACCAAAGTCAGATCAAAATATTACACCTATTCATGTTGATGATGAAATATCAAGCTTATCAGCTATTTTATTAGATGATAATTATTATTCTTTCCTTACAGACGGAATAACAATGATTGATGGTGTATCTATATTAAATGCAGAACATATTATTCCATTTAAAGCGAAAGCATGGTTAGATTTAGCACAGCGAAAAGAACGTGGAGAACATATTGATAGCAGAGATATTAGGAAACATAAAAATGATGTTATTAGATTATCTATGTTATTAACACCAACTACTAAAATCAATCTTTCTCATGAAATTAAAGAAGATTTATCACAATTCATACAAAACTTAGATAAAGAAGAATTAAATTTAAAACAACTCGGTATTAGAAAAATGAATAAAGATGCACTGATTCAATTGCTATGCCAAGTATATGAATTACCTATATTCCAAAAAATTTAATTTAAACAATATCGTAAAGAAGCGGAAGTAATGACCTCCAAAATTTAGGGTGCATTTCAGTTGTTTTAATGTTAAATTGATTTATTGAGAGCTTTAATTGCTTTCTCCACTTCAGGGCGAATGGACTCGTCTATTTTAAGTATCTGCATCGCTTCATTTAGAGTTTTGTTCATTTCCGTCATCAAGCAACGGACATTATCGACTGCCATTTCAATACGTCCTTCCGCAATTCCTTCGGCTCTTACACCTTTTGATAAGTCGCACATACCGTCCATCACCTCATCTATCGCTCTTGTCATCATTATACCATAGTTTTTGCCTAATTGATATTTTTTATCCTCTGCCGGCATCTTTGCTTTAAATAATAGATTCAACATTTTCATCATGCCGTTTTTATCATCTTTTATATCATATTCACGTTTTGGATAAATCATCACGACTGACAGCTTATCATAATCCTCTTTCGGAAAATGATACTTTGTCTCCAAGCACTCCTCGGTTATTGTGTACTTGTTTAACACACCCTCCATCGCTTTACTTGAATTCATCACGATCCATATCGAATAGACCTTTTTAAGATTCTGAAATTCTGAATTCTGAAAACCGCCCTGCATGTTTTTCTGTTTCGCTAACAGCCTGCTGCAGTAGTATACCGCTCTGCTTAGGATTGGATACGGGGTATTACTGCTGCTCTGTGCTTCGATATTGATAAACAATCCGATTTTTTCATTCTCCTCAGAATTCGGCAGCTTCGCATCAAACAAAATATCATATTTGATTTCTGCCCCGTGAACAGACTGATCCTCGACATTACGACCTTGGATTTTATCTGTTTCACCATCTAAAGACACATCTAACTGCGGATCATGCTCAATATAAGAAGGTATTTCCTCTACCGGAATATCTCGATACTCAGACACGCACTCCTTCATAATCAGTGCCAATATCTGTTTATTGCTTAATATTTTCTTACAATACTCATCATACGCTTTATTCAAATCATTGCTTTCGATCGCATCTGCGATTTCTAATTTACTCTCCATAGATTCACTCCCCGCTGTTATATGTGGAAAACAGGTGCTTTCAAACACCTTGTTTTATCTGCTCACAGTATAACATATCATCGCAGGAAAACATACAATAAATCAAGAAAACATTTTAATTAAAGTCACGCTCTCTTACTCCACCTGCGTACTTTCAATTCCATCTCTTTTTGAGCGCTGATTTGTATAAATCGAAGAAGCACTTAAGACAAGCAAAAAGATTTGTGCAGTCTGTACCCAAAAAATCGTATAATCCATAATCCCGTGTATCATTACCGTCAACAGAAAGCCTAATATCAAAGAAAACAAGCGAACATTGATCCGATACTTATATAATCGCCATACCTCTTTACCGTTTTCATAGAAATACGGCACAAGCAAAGCAACACCGATGATCCCAAAGCATAAAAACGGGTCTAAATACACACTGTGCGCATGCTGGGTCGGATGACCGCCGTAAAGCTTATACGTATGATAATAAGTCAACGGTCCCTGTCCCAACAGCGGATGATCCATGATTCCGTGAATTGCCGTCATCCAAATATCCGTTCTGACTCCGAGATATTCAAACAAACTGTCCGTTCTCGGAAACATCTGCGGATCGATCAAAAGCACAATCGCTCCGAGCGCAAAAATACTCATTGTCCCGATAAAGAATTTCTTATGATTATTCAACAGAAACATCATCGGTATCGTCACAAGGAAAGCAAGCCATGCGGTTCTGCATCCGCTCAAATATAAGCCCAATAAATTACAGGTAATCGTAATCAAGTAAAAAACCACACGTCTTGTCGATTTCACATTCATCATTTTATAAACACACATCAGAATTAAGAATTCAACCATCATACCGTAATAATTCGCATTGAAAAATGTAGAATTTACACGATACTTCGGAGAATCGACTACTTCAAAGGTAAAGAAATCAAAATTTAATATTTTAACGATAGAATAATATTCCATTAAAGCCCATACAAAACAAAACAGGGATATAATACAGGATGCATCTACAATCAGCTCAAATAAACGTGATGTGACCTTAGTTCGATAAAACAAGATAAACAGAAACACAAGTGCAATTCCTACGGCACAAACAGCTCCGAGCCAATTATGATAGAATAAAGAAACAGCTCCTGTTAAAACACAGAATCCGAATACATAATAAGATTTCGGATACTCCTTGATAATTTCCGGCAATCTGCCTTTAAACAATAAATATAACAATACAACAGCTATTACAGCCAAAGAACAAAAGAAAGGTAAAAAGATACTGCAGACAGCAGCCATTATCAAATATTCCTCAAAATCATAGCCATCGAACTTACGATGATAAAAATTTACGGCTCGTTTCCACAACATCAAGCGCTCAACATCCTTTCTCGATAATTCTGTTGATTGTACCTATTATAGCATATTCTTTTAAAACATTCCTAATTCTTACAGATTTGATATCTAAACTTAAAGCCGATGAGTTATCCTTACGACTTATCCCTACAGAATATTAGTCTGGACTGAAAAACATGCGTTATCTGCCGAAAAGCGGCAAAATCAGACAGGTTATTTAATTTCACTGATTTCCCGAATTCGCTTTTTCACAAGTGAAACAGCACCGTTTTTCGGATAAAAGAAATTCATTTTTTCATTTATGATTTCATCCTTATGGCTTAAGATTTCACCCTCAATACGATACGAGGTAATATGCGCAGGATCAGCCTTGATTCGCTTCAGCAGCTTTAACAGCGTTAAAAGCTGTGATGAAGAAATATTCGTTGACAGATTATCCTCTGCGACATTGATAAAAGCATGGATCGTTCCGGTTGAAAGTGAATGATCGCATTCCTTTAGAATTGCGTGAATCACCGCTGTTAAATGATTCTGTTTGATTTCACCGTCACTGTATAGCTGATTGATGCGTGAATACGCAAGTGCTTCAGCACCGTTCAGATGATTTTCTCCTAACGGAAAGCATACCTGTTTTGTTGCAGCATCGCTGTCCTTGTAGGGAACACAGGATAACGATTCATTATTTACGGTAATACCGCCGAGTGCATCAACCGTATCCTCAATTCCGTTTAAATTGACTTTTACATAATAATTGATCGTGATTCCGTAAAGCTCTTCCAAGGTATCAATGCTTGCGGCCATTCCGCCGTAGGCACTTGCGTATGCAAGCTTGGTATGCTTATTTTCAACACATTCCAAGGCTACACGACTCTCACTTGGAATTGTCTGCAGCAGCAGCTTTTTCGTTTTCGGATTGATCGTAGCCAAAATATTAAGATTAGAGCTTCCCTTTTCATTATCGCTGCGGTTTTCGGAATCCACACCGCTGATAAGAATCGTAAAGGGTTCCTGCTTCATATTCACTTTTTTCGCTTTTACTGCCGGCAGCGCTTGTGTATGCTCAAACAGCACCTTGACATGCGCATCACTGTGATTATTGCTTTCATTTAAACGCTGTTCGATTTGCGGTGAATAAACCATAACATCGCTTTTTCCGTTCATTAGGCTGTTATAAGCCTGTTGATAGCTTGTGAATTCTTGAGTTAAGCCGCCCAGCTTGTGTTTTTCAGCCAACAGTGCTTCGGCAAGCTCATTGGTCATTGTTTCATATTTTACGGTTGCGATTCTTATATTGTTGAAATCACTGTCTGCGGTAATATCGCTGTCCTTATTTGCGACAATCATTACCGTTTGTGTTTCCGGCTGATGAAATACCTTGTCGCAGAAACGGGCTGTTCGATAGGCAAAAAAACCGCCGATCAATAATAAAACCGCTAGTGAAGCACTGCATACAAAACCGATGATTCGTTTATGAACGGTCAAAAACAGACTGCCGATCAATAAAAGTGTAATGAATACAAAGGTAAGGATTGCGGCAGCTATTGAAAAAATTCGTGTCATTTGAATCGTCGCATAAAGATTCAGCAGTTCACCGATCACAAGTAATCCGATAAAGCCGTAATCAATGTGATTTGCCTGTTGAAAATACATAAGAAACGGCGATTTTTTCTCCAAGGCCTTCGGATTTTCACGCTGTAGCTTGCGGCGCTCCTCAATCGTCATTTTTTGTTCCCGCTGTTGACGTCGCTTTTCCTCAAGCGTCAAGGGCTTTGCATCTTTCAATGTCGCTGCTTCTCCTTGTGTCAACACTGCATCGGCAGTGCTTGCTTCGGCATCGAGCGCTTCCTCCGCCTTTTTTTCGACCTCAACCGCTGATTGATTATCCGCTGCAGAAGTCTTTTTTATTTTATTTGACATCGTATCCTCGATGACTTCTGCTGATTCCTCTGCCTTCGGCTGTGCTTTCTGCAGCAGCTTATACGCATCCTTCATTTGTGCATCTATTTGAGCTAACGGCAAAACCTTTGTTTCATCCGTTATCAGTTCATTTTCCTGCCCCTGCTTCTCATTCTCACTCATCTAACCACTCCGATTTCCGACATTATTATACATGCTTCGTCAACTTTAGTAAATATTACAATAATCAATACCGATAATCGTTTTTAAAGTTGTGTCGAATTCCAACATTTTCCGCAATAAAAATCTTGACTGAGTGCTCATTCAATGGTAAAGTATTAACAGTTATATGACTGACGGAAAATGACATATGTCATCAGTGGAATCAACCACGGGAAGTATAATGAATAAGAGCCGACCGTCTGGGTAGTTTTCCAGATTTTCGACTCTTTTCTTTATTTCTGCAGCTGAAGCATATCACAAGGCATTTTTTACAAACTGTGCTATACTATATGCAGCAGCTGTGATGCGCAGCTTATAATGAAATTACAGGAGGATATGATATGAGCAATACGCAAAATGCATGGACCGGCTTTAAGGGTCGCATTTGGAAAGAGGAAGTCAATGTTCGTGATTTTATTCAGAACAATTACTGTCCTTATGACGGGGATGAAAAGTTCCTTGCGGATGCCACGCCGGCAACCGATCAATTATGGGGAGAGCTGCAGAAGCTGCAGAAGGAAGAACGTGCCAAGGGCGGCGTTTTAGATATGGAAACCGAGGTCGTTTCCTCTTTGACTGCCTACGGACCGGGTTATATCAATGAAGCGATGAAGGATTTGGAAAAAATCGTAGGTCTGCAGACGGATAAGCCGCTGAAGCGTGCCTTTATGCCTTACGGCGGAATCAAGATGAGTGAGGAAGCATGTACTACCTACGGCTATACGCCGAGTGAAAAGCTGCATGAGATTTTCCATGCGTATCATAAAACGCATAACGATGCGGTATTTGATTGTTACACACCGGAAATGCGCTTAGCGCGCCGCAATAAAATCGTAACCGGTCTGCCGGATACCTACGGCCGCGGACGTATCGTCGGCGATTATCGTCGTGTTGCGCTTTACGGTATTGATTATTTGATCGAAATGAAGGAAAAGGATAAGGCAAACTGCGGCTGCGGTGTAATGAGCGATGATATCATTCGTCAAAGAGAAGAGCTTGCCGAGCAGATCAAAGCATTAAAGGGCATGAAGGAAATGGCAGCTGCCTACGGCTATGATATTTCCAAGCCTGCCGTAAACGCAAAGGAAGCAATCCAATGGGTATACTTCGGCTATCTTGCGGCGATCAAAACACAAAACGGTGCGGCAATGAGTGTCGGTCGTGTATCTACCTTCTTAGATATTTATATCGAGCGCGATATCGAACAAGGCATCTTGAGCGAAAGCGAAGCACAGGAGCTTGTCGATCATATGACAATGAAATTCAGAATGGTAAAATTCGCGCGTATTCCTTCCTATAATCAACTGTTCTCAGGCGATCCTGTTTGGGCAACGCTTGATGTGGCAGGACTTGGCATGGACGGCCGTCATATGGTTACCAAAACCGACTTCCGCTTCTTGCATACCTTAGAAAACATGGGACCGGCACCGGAACCGAATCTGACCGTGCTTTATTCCTCTCATTTACCTGAGGCCTTCAAGAAATATGCGGCAAAGGTTTCCATCGACACCTCCAGTGTTCAATATGAAAACGATGATGTCATGCGTCCGGTATGGGGCGATGATTATGCGGTATGCTGCTGCGTAAGTGCAACCCAGACCGGTAAGGAAATGCAGTTCTTCGGCGCTCGTGCCAACTTAGCAAAATGTCTGTTATACGCAATCAACGGCGGTATCGATGAAAAGACCAAGATGCAGGTAGGTCCTGAATATGCACCGATTCTTGATGAATATTTGGATTATGACAAAGTCATGCACAAGTATGATATCATGATGGAATGGCTTGCCGATCTCTATGTCAATATTTTAAATCTGATTCAATATATGCACGACAAATACTATTATGAAGCAAGTCAAATGGCCTTGATCGATACTGATGTAAGACGTACATTTGCGACCGGTATTGCCGGCTTCTCTCATGTAGTAGATTCCCTGTCCGCAATCAAATATGCGAAGGTAAAAACAATTCGTGATGAAAACGGGCTTGTGATCGACTTTGAAACCGAGGGGGATTTCCCGCGCTACGGAAATGATGACGATCGTGCCGACGATATCGCAGTATGGCTGTTGAAAACCTTTATGGAAAAAATCGAAAAACGCCATACCTATCGTGATTCCGAACCGACGACCTCAATTCTGACAATCACAAGCAACGTGGTTTACGGTAAAGCAACCGGAGCACTTCCTGACGGCAGAAAAGCGGGAGAACCGCTGTCACCGGGCGCTAATCCGGCATACGGTGCCGAACAAAACGGTCTGCTTGCATCATTGAATTCAGTCGCTAAGCTGCCGTATGAATATGCCCTGGACGGTATTTCCAATACGCAGACCATCAATCCGGGTGCTTTGGGACACAGTGAGCAGGAGCGCATTGACAATCTGGTTCATGTCCTTGACGGCTATTTCGATCAAGGTGCGCATCACTTGAATGTCAATGTATTCGGCATTGAAAAGCTGAAAGATGCGATGGAGCATCCGGAAAAAGAGGAATACGCAAACTTTACGATTCGTGTATCCGGCTATGCGGTAAAATTCATCGACTTGACTCATGAACAGCAGTTGGACGTTATCGCACGTACCTGCCATGAGCATCTGTAAAAGCATACAATTTTATAACGATAAAAAGGCCTCGTCATTGACGAAGCCTTTTAGAAAGGAAAAGATATCAATCAACCATATTGATATCAGGGTAACCTATGTCAAAACATCTCGGCGCAATTCATTCCGTTGAAACCTTCGGGTCGGTCGACGGTCCCGGAGTCCGCTATGTCATCTTTCTGCAGGGCTGTCATATGCGCTGCCGCTTCTGTCATAATCCCGACACATGGGAAACAAGCACCGACAACCTGCAGAGCTGTGAGGAAATCTTAGAAAAGGCGCTGCGCTATCGCTCCTATTGGAAGGATAACGGGGGCATTACGATCAGCGGCGGTGAACCGCTGTTACAGCTCGATTTTGTGCTTGAGCTTTGTACGATGGCTAAAAAGCACGGTATTCATATCACGATCGATACCAGTGCTCAGCCCTTCAGCGAAGATCCGCATTTTCTGAACAAGTTTGAACAGCTGCTTGAGGTAAGCGATCTATTCCTGTTGGATATCAAGCATATCAACGACGATATCCATAAGGATCTGACCGGACATTCCAATCAAAGCGTATTAAGCACGGCGCGTTATTTAAGCAATCATAAGAAACCGGTTTGGATTCGCCATGTACTGTTACCGACCGAAAGCTACAGTGATGAGCATTTGATCGCCTTGCGCGCATTTATCGATACTCTGGATAATGTAGAAAAAATCGAGGTTCTTCCTTATCATACACTCGGTGTCTATAAATGGAAGCAGCTTCAAATTCCCTACAGCTTAGAAAATGTTCCGCCCTGCCCGCAATCTGAAGTTGATCGTGCCAACGCAATTTTACAGCCAAAGGACGACAACAGACAATAAGCTTCGTTTCGCTTTCTCGGCTATCAATCATTACCTAAATTAATTTTAAAATTATTTAAAAAAACTATTCAAAAATAATAAAAAAATGATAAAATATAATGAAGGAAGGTTGATATCAATGGAATTTACTATCGCACAGATCAAGGATTTCGCTGTTTCTGAAGCAATCTATGAAGCAGGGGTAAACATTGCGAAGGAGAAAGCCATCGTTTCATTGGAAATTGATGATTTTTCCAATGCTGAAATCATTTTGATCAATGCGACAGTGCAGGATGATAAGCAGTATCATGAAGTCAATATGTCGGTTGATAAGGATGATTACTTGATCAAGGCACATATGTGCAGCTGTAAGCAGCATAAGGAAACATTGCTTCCCTGCCCGCATTGTACAGCCGTTTTATTAAAGATATTCGAGGATCAAAAGCAGCAGCAAACGCATACAGAGGATGAACAAACAACGATAAAGGACCCTTATGCGCTGAAGCTGATGAATGCATATGAAAATACAATCATCTATTCCACATTGGCAATGAATATCAAAGCCAATATTCATATCGAACCGATTTTGGAGCTGAGACCTCATGATATCATGGCCGTAACCTTAAAGCTTAAGGACAGCAAGCAGTATAATGTAAAGGATGTACACGGCTTTTTAAATGATATCGATAATAATGTGAAAAAGCGCTACGGCAGAGAGCTTGAGTTTTTACATAACCGCCACAGTTTCGATGAAGCCTCACAGCGACTGTTAGATTTCTTATTTTCTCATCGCTGTGACAGTGCCTATTTTCTGAACACCTATCGTTATCGCAACTGTCCCGAAAATAAAAATCTATGCTTCACCCCGCATGCTTTAGATGAATTCTTTCTCATGTATCAGGGCTGTGATGTCATGTATCGAATCAAGGAAAAAACCTTGATCAATATGAAGTTCATCGATCAAAATCCACCGTTTACCATTCATGTGGACAGCGCTGACAATCAATATAAAATTACTTTGAATGATCATAAATACTGTGTATTTAAGGGTGTAAATCATATTTATGTATTGTATCAGCATTGTTTATATCGCTGTAATGAGGAATATACGAAGCATTGCGAAAGCTTATTGAAAATATTTGCCAGAAAAAAGGAACCGCTTCATATCAATAAGGAGCATATGCCTGCCTTTTATAATAATGTGATTATGTCGGTTAAGGATTTTATCGCTGTCAGCGGCTGTGATATTTCTCAATATGCCCCGCTGCCTTTGGTTTCCCGCTTATATGTAGATATGCCGCGATTGAATACGATTTCATTACGCTTGATGTATTGTTACGGGCTGAATGAATATAATGCCTTTATGAATGATGCCATATCGACGACCCGCAATTTCAATGAAGAAATCGCCGTTCGACTTGTGCTGTCACGCTATATCACCGGTGTTGATGCGCAAGGTCAGTATGCCTATATCGAAAATTCACAGGATGCCATTTATGAATTTATCAATCATGGCTTGCAGGAATTAAGCAAGCACTGTGAAATCTATGCCAGTGAGGCAATCAACAGCATTGAAATTAAAAATCATTTCCATGTATCGATGGGTGTCCGCATCGAATCCAATTTATTAGAGATTGATTTTGATACCTATGATTTTCCGATTGAGGAGCTTGCCGATGTATTACAGGCATATCGTTCCCATCACAAGTATTATCGCATGAAGGACGGCGGCTTTGTCAATATTGAGGACAGTGCCTTATCAGAGCTTTCATTCATTCTTGACGGCATTCATGTCAAGGACCAGGACTTGAAAAAAGGCAGAATTGTCGTTGATAAGTATCGTTCCTTGTATTTGGACAATGTTATTAAGCAAAGTGAAATGATTCAGGTAGAAAGAGATGCCGGCTTTAAGGAAATCATCCGCAATATCAAAAACTTTACCGATTGCGATTTTGAGGTTCCCCCGTCGATGAAGCAAATCCTGCGTAATTATCAAAAAACCGGCTTTCGTTGGCTGAAAACAATGGCCGGTTATGGCTTCGGCGGTATTTTGGCTGATGATATGGGAATCGGTAAAACGATTCAGGTCATCGCTCTGTTGCAGGATGAAAAGAATATGCACCCTGATTTTTCCGCACTTGTCATCTGTCCTTCCTCTTTATTGTTGAATTGGCAGCATGAAATCGATAAGTTTTCAAGAAATGTAAACAGTGTAATCATTTCGGGAAGCAGTGAGGAGCGTAAAGCCTTGATTCGCAGACAGCGTGATTATGATGTAATGATTACCTCATATGATTATTTAAAGCGTGATATTGAGGAATATGATTCTATCACCTTCACTTATCAAATATTAGATGAAGCACAGTATATTAAAAATCATGCGACTAAAAACGCTCTCAGCGTGAAGCAGATTCATGCCGAGCATCGATTTGCCTTGACCGGTACGCCGATTGAGAACTCACTGGCGGAGCTGTGGTCGGTATTTGACTTCCTGATGCCGGGTTATCTCTATCATTATCAGTATTTTAAGGGCGTGTATGAAATACCGATCGTAAAGGATAATGATATTACGGTATTACAGGAGCTGCATCGCATGGTAGAGCCGTTTATCTTAAGACGCGTGAAAAAGGATGTATTGAAGGAGCTGCCGGAAAAGGTGGAAAATACGCTTTTGATCGATCTTGATGAAAACGCAAGGAAGCTGTATATGGCAAATGTTGCCTTGATTCGTGATGATCTGAGTGCATCGTTCTCGGAAAAGGGCTTCCAAAAATCGCGTATTATGGTATTGAGCATGTTGACAAGACTGCGTCAATTCTGTTGCGATCCGCGTTTGATTTATGATAATTATCAAGGCTCCTCGGCAAAGCTTGAGGCTTGTATGGAGCTGGTGGAAAGCTGTATTGCGGCGAATAAAAAGATTCTGTTGTTTTCACAGTTTACTTCGCTGTTGTCATTGATTGAGGATGAATTGATCAATCGCGGTATCCCTTATTATCTGTTGAAGGGCTCTACTCCGAAAACACAGCGTCAGCATTTAGTCAATGCGTTTAATACGAATGATATCCCGATTTTCCTGATTTCATTGAAGGCAGGCGGCACCGGCTTGAATTTAACAAGTGCCGAGGTCGTAATTCACTTCGATCCATGGTGGAATATTTCAGCACAGAATCAGGCGACCGACCGCGCATACCGCATCGGTCAGCACAACAATGTCCAAGTATTTAAGCTGATTGCGAAGGATACGATAGAGGAGCGCATTATGAAGCTGCAGGAGCAGAAGCGTGCCCTCGGTGATTCGATCATCACAAGCAGTGACGGTATCATTACCTCTATGACACAGGAGGATATCTTAAATTTATTTTAGCGGTTATTGCATATTAGGCCGATGAGCGATCATCGGCTTTTTATTACGGAAGCATATCGATCGATAATTTATTACATGAGTTATCATAAATTCGCAAAATATGAATTTAAGTGTTGCCAGTTACATTAAAATATGGTAATATAGTTGAGCAGTCAATTAGGGGTGTAGTACAATGGTAGTATGATGGTCTCCAAAACCACAGACGCGGGTTCGATTCCTGCCACCCCTGCCATGTGATAATGAAAGCCTTTGTGAAAGGTTTTTTTTACTTAGATTTAAAGTTTCTATATTCTATTAGCTTATTAAGAAGCAAAAGCACGAGACGAAAAAAGCAACAAAATCGAATCATATAGTGATATAATACACATATACAAGGAGTGATACTTATGAATCAAGATATTGATAAAATAATTCGTAAAGTCAACAGCACTATGTCACTGGAAGGTATGCCGTTAACAGCTGCAGATAAAGATACATTACGTAAATGTATTATCGGTGAAAGTACGATTGAAATAGAAAAGCAAAAGATTGTCAAACAAATGAGAGTGTTGAATAATGGATTCTAAATATAAATATTCCTATGAATCTTCACCTGATTACTGTTACGAAAACAGCAATGTCCTAATAAATAAAGAAAATATCAAGGATGAAGCTTTATTAGAAAAATTTGAACGACAGCTTGTAGCGTTAAATCAATTACAGCTTTATTTCTTTCAAAGTATTTACAACAAATCAAATAATTGTAAATACTTTTTTTCTATAAAAAATCATTTTTCTTCCCCTACAGCAGCAATAAATATTCACTCCACCGCTCCTCTCTGATCGGCATCGGCTGATGATTATCAAAATACAAAACGAGAGCCGGTGCGATGTGATTCCAGCGGTCAAAAAACTCATAATGCGTAAGATGTCCGCTCTGAATCAGTTTTTTTGCCTGTGCATGATAATTATAATACAACAAAATCACCTCTCCCTTAGCATAACTGAAAATCCCTCGCCTATGCACAAAAATAAGCACATGACATAAAATAAGCAGAGGCGATTATCATGTATCAAAGGCACACACTGTTATTCTATGAACCGATAACACCGAAACAATATCTTGATACGGTATTAGACGCATATCCGTACGATATCGATCCTTCCCTGGTCTATACCCTATTGACCAAGACCCCCTATCCTCATCCTGCGCTGCTTACCTTTATTGACTTTATCCGCAGTTCCGAAAAATACTTGATTGCGCAGGGAAAACAGGAACAAAGACTGCAGCAGCTGTATGCGGCAATGTGCACCCTCTCTCAACGCAATGCCGCCGTTCTTCATACGCATCAATTTCATTTTGACTGTATTCTTACCGCGACACACTATCCGCTTGCGCATCCTTACACGTATTTACCGTATGACAAAATACCGATGATCAATCAAATTCTGATTAACCGACGCACTCAAATCACCCTTCCGAAACAGAAAAGCGCTCCGATATCCTATGATGAATGCTTTCCTTTTCATTCTCTGTCCATTGATTCAAGCCACTATCTCGCTCTTTCGATTCAATCGGCACAGCTTCAGGGGCTGATACTGCTGCCGAAATCACTTGCCTGTTATATAACGGCGATTTCCTCGCTCTATTCCTTAAATCCCAAGCCTACTCATCATGATTTTCTCTTATTATACGGCATTCAGATGCCGAATACTCAAAATGTCATCACCTATGATCGCAACTATAATCAGCTGATCGGGTGCAGTATCAAGCAGACAGAGGACACCTATTCCTTAGATGAATGTCTCAATATGATTGCGGCAATGATTTCAATTATCAAGCTGAAGCAGCAGGATTATGCGACAGCCTCGGCAATGCTTGAACTGACCTTACAGGAGCGATCCTACGGCATACTTCTGTGCGCGGATTCCAATCAGATACAGAGCACCTTTACCGATGCCTGTATCAGTTATTTTCAGAAGCACGGCCTTCCTTATCAAGCGGTATTTGAAAACTACAGTATCTTACATCTCTTAGATGAAGCCGTATATGCGAGCGGTATGCAAATCGGCTCCTATATTCATACTGCTTCCTTAAGCAAGGAAAGTATTCTTGAAAAGCTGATAGCGGCGGTATTAATCAACGAACAGACGAAAAATACCCATCTGTTGATGCCGCTCACCACCTATGAACAAAGCTGCAGCTTTCATAAGGTTCATGTACTGTGTATGCTGGAACAAGGCTCTAAGCAACAGCTGACACTGATTCAATCATTAGCGGAATTAGAACAATATCAATTAAAGCATGAATTGTTTATCGGCCGCAAGCTGAACGAACAGCGATATCAATTATGGAAAAGCATCTGTAATGCCTTATTTCTAAACAATACATTGATTGTGAAAATCACATTATCCAAGCGAAGAACTGCCTCTGTTCAAATGAAAAAGATAATTCAACAGCTGATTGCTCTGATTGAGCGACAGTATGATATGTAAAGCTTATGAAACAGGGAGACAAGCAGGAAAAGTCATTGCACAAAAGGAAAAAAAACGGTATACTATACTCACTTGGAGGTATTTTATGGAGAGTAAAACAGTACTGGATGAACAAGGAATGCGCCGTTCCTTAACCAGAATTGCCCATGAAATCATTGAGCATAATAAAGGCATTGATAATATTATACTGGTAGGTATTCAAACAAGAGGAATTCCGTTAGCCAAACGACTTGCGGAAATCATTAAAACAGTAGAAGGAAATGAAATTCCCGTATATGCGCTTGATATTTCACGCTTTCGTGATGATCTGGAAAATCGCTGTCCGTTAAAAACAGAACTACCGGTAAAGGATAAAAAGGTCATATTGGTAGATGATGTATTATTTCGCGGAAGGACGGTAAGAGCCGCAATGGATGCGATTATGTATACCGGCAGAGCTAAGGAAATACAGCTGGCAGTGCTCGTTGATCGAGGTCATCGTGAATTACCGATCCGCGCCGACTATATCGGTAAAAATATTCCTTCCTCATTACAGGAAAGCGTTAGTGTCAAGCTGAAGGAAACCGATCGAATCGACAGCGTTGATATTTTAAAATAGAAAGGAAAAAGCGCATACCTTGCGCTTACATAACGATATGAATTTAACATTTGATAAGCAATATGTATTAGACTTTGCGAAGCGTTTATTAACGATTGACAGTCCCAGCAGTTATACGAAAAAAGCTGCGGAAATGCTTCAACAGGAAGCAGAAGCATTGGGCTATTCTACTTACTTTAATCAAAAGGGCAACCTATATGTCAATGTTTCCGGTGAAAACAGCGAAGAAACGATTGCGTTGACAGCTCACTTTGATACATTGGGACTGATGGTTCGCTCAATCAAAAGCGACGGAAAGCTTGCGGTTACGAAAATCGGCGGTCCTTTGATGCCGACACTTGACGGTGAATATTGCCGCATTTATACAAGAACGGGAAGCTGTTATAAGGGCACGATTTTATCTACATCCTGTGCCGCTCATGTATATAAGGACAGTGCTGATCTGGTGCGTGATGATGAACATATGGAAGTACGCATCGATGAGGTTGTCAGCTGTGTTGAGGATGTAAAAAAGCTCGGAATCGAGAACGGTGATATCATTGCGATCGATCCTAAGGTTGAAATCTTGGAAAACGGCTTTATAAAATCACGCTTCTTAGATGATAAAATATCAGTGAGCGCAATTATGGGTGTTTTACATGCCCTGTCAACAGCGAAACAAAAGCCGAAATGCAACATCCTGATCATGCTTACCTCTTTTGAGGAAGTCGGACACGGCGGTTGTTGGGTGCCTGAAGAAGTGTCTGAGGTGCTTGCCGTAGATATGGGCTGCATCGGCTTGGATCTGAGCTGCAGCGAACAGGATGTATCGATTTGCGCAAAGGACTCAGGCGGACCGTATGATTACGAAATGACCTCGAAGCTGATTGCGCTGGCAAAGGAGCTAAAGCTAAGCTATGCGGTTGATATTTATCCGTTTTATCGCTCCGATGTTACGGCTGCCCTGCATGCCGGCAATAATATTCGAGGTGCACTGATCGGACCCGGCGTTCACGCAAGTCACGGCATGGAGCGCACGCATTATCGCGCAGTGGAACAGACAATGAAGCTTGTCGCTGCGTATATCTGCACAAAATAACCGAAAACGTATGAAAGCCATACGTTTTTTTCATACTGATAGTATCTGAATCATAACCTTTACTGAGGTGATATTATGATTCTACACACATTTCTATTGATATTCACAGCCGAAATGGCAGATAAAACACAACTGATGATTATGACACTGACAAACAAATATAAGCTTCGTGAGGTCATTCTCGGTATGATATGCGGTGTTTTACTCATATCGGCGCTTTCGGTATTGGCCGGTGATCTTATCGGTACCTTTATCCCCTTATCCTTAGTAAAGCTATGTGCCGCCGCAATCTTTTTGATCTACGGATTGTTGAACCTAAAGCCTGCCAAGGAAGAGGATGCCCATTCCTTTCAATTTCATATTCCGACTCTTGCCATCGCCTTTACCTTTTTGATTGCCGAGCTCGGTGATAAGACACAATTAGCGACCGTGGCCTTTGCCGCAGATCATATGGAGCACCATCTTGCCGTCTTTCTCGGTGCATCACTCGGCTTGATTGCCGCCAATCTGATCGGTATCTTTGCCGGAAAGCTTCTGTTGTCACATATCAATGAGGATGTGGTAAAGGTAGCCTCATCGTTTATTTTTTTCGGCTTCGGCTCATTGAATATTTTTGAGGTATTCGGTGCCGATACGCTTATCATATGGATTTACAGCACGGTATTGATCTCATTGGCATATATTTATTATACAAGAAGCCGCAGAATACAATAAGCTCAACCGGATTTACGGCTTTTTATGCTTAAGCTGATCGCTGATGAACAATCAGCTTTTTTATTACTTGCATCAGCCGCCGTTTTTTGATACCATTATGCGAAAGAGAGGAAGTGCAGCTATGCGATGTGATTATCATGTACATTCAGCCTTCAGTGACGACAGTGTATATCCGATGGAAGAAGTTGTAAAAAAGGCCGTTTCACTCGGCTTAGATGAAATTTGTTTTTGTGAACATACCGACTTTGGGATGAAGCCGAGTCAAATTTGCGATTATCCGGCCTTTTTCGCTGAAATCAAGCGCTGTCAAGAGCTGTATCAACATCAGCTTACGATAAAAGCCGGTGCTGAATTCGGTATGCAGGTTCATACGATTCCCGAATTTGAAAAGGTCTATCATTCCCATACCTTTGATTTTGTCCTCTTATCATGTCATCAGGTAGATAATAAGGAATTTTGGAATCAGGATTTTCAAAGCGGTAAAACACAGGAACAATATAATGATGCGTATTATGAGGAAATCTATCAGGTCATGAAGCGTTATCACAACTACAGCGTACTTGCACACCTGGATGCCATTAAGCGTGACGATCGCTGCGGTATTTATCCGTTTGCGAAATCCAAGCATCAGATTGAAAAGATTCTGCGCTTGGCGATTCAGGAACAAAAGGGTATTGAAGTGAATACCTCAAGCTTTCGCTACGGCCTATCCGATCTTACTCCGTGTCGTGAGATTTTAGCACTGTATTATGAGCTTGGCGGTCGTATCATTACCCTTGGCTCCGATTCGCATAAGGAGGAGCATTTAGCGGCGCATTTCGATGAAGTCATTGCCGCATTGAAGTCCATCGGTTATCGCGAATATTGTACCTTTGATCAAATGCGTCCGACCTTTCATCCGCTTCCTTAACAGCTTAGTTTTCCACAGACTGTGGAAAACTTTTATTATCCACAATGTCATTTTCTCTATCAGCGTGTCTAACCCCTTTATTTAAGCCGTTTTTCAACATTTCAGCCTTAGTTATCCACAAAATGTGGATAACTTTATACAATTATTGGGGAAAACTCAAGCTTTCGTATCACTGAAATTATACAAAAAAACCTCGAATTCGAGGCATTTTTACAATTATTTTACTTGTTTTTCCACATTTGATAATTCATAAAAGTCTTGGAAACTCATATCCTTTCGCTTCAGCCGATACGCAAAAAATTCCTTTAACAGCGTATAAATGACAGCGAACAACGGAACACCGATAAACATACCGATAATACCGAAAATACCGCCGCCGACACATACCGCAAACAGAATCCAAAGGCTCGGCAGACCTAGCTTATCCCCGAGAATCAGCGGACCTAAAATATTACCGTCAAACTGCTGCAGCAGCAGGATAAAGATTGCGAAGTAAACCGCGTCGATCGGGTGAATCAGCAGCAACAGGAATATACCGGGCACCGCACCGATAAAGGGACCGAACACCGGTATCATATTCGTAACACCGACAATGACCGCCAACAACAGCGCATAAGGCAGCTGCAGAATACTCATACCGATATAGCACAGAATACCGATAATACAGGAATCGATTGCCTTACCGATAATAAAGTTATTAAAGATTGCGGCTGAGGTTTCACTGATATGCAGCAGATATCCTGCCGTATCATTCGGGAAAATCGCATACACGGCGATTCGTAGGTGCCTGCATAGCTTTTCCTTATCCATCATCATATACAATGCCGACATGATTCCCAATACGAGATTCAACAGCATATTCATAAAGCTGTAGGACATGCGTGCCATCTGCGGCAATGCATCACTTACAAACTCAGTCAAGCGATTAAAGATATCACGATCACCGAAAAATTTCTGAATCTCTTCAGCATCGATATTATTTTCGGCAATGACTTCATCAAGAAAGACTTGGAAATCCTTGACATATTTCGGAAAGGAATCTACAAGTGAAACGACACTGCTGACTAATTGAGGAATCAACAGGCAGAAAAATAAAGTAACGGCACCGATTCCGATAATCAATGCACTGATTGCCGCAATCGTTCGTTTATGTCCCTGTTTGATATTCCAGTTTTTAAGCAGCTTTGTTTCAATCAGCATCATCGGTTTATTCAAGATAAAAGCAATTCCAAAGCCTAAAATAAACGGTGATAATAAAGATATTAAATGAGAGACAAAGCCTTTTAAGGCTTCCATATTATAGAATGAGAAAAAGATGAGAATTGTGATAACTGCTACACTGACATATGTAACAATCTTTTTTTTCATTCCGTCATCAAAATGAAGTTTCAAAGCACTTACCTCCTGTTCCCAATATTTTACCATGACTTGATACGAAAGAACAAGGAAATCTTATTTTTTCATATGCTTAATTTGATCAAGCAGCTCCTGATAAGCCTCTTCCTCACAAAAGCCCTGTATTTCTTTGCGCAGGGAATAAGCGTTTTGGCTGACGGTGAGAATCACCGGTACTTGGGTATGCTTAAATAAATTGCGCTTTGCGGTATGAGTAAACCAGTTGAGATCGCTGAGAAAAACCTCGGGATCGTCTAAATGATAAAAGCGCATGATCGCTCCGATTTCCTCATTCCAAATGCTTCCGTCCAGATAGCGATCTAAAAACTGCTTCATGGTGAGATCTCTGCCGATATGATCGACTAAGTAATCATGATAAAACCATTTCATCGGATCCTGTTGATGATCGGTAAGCTCAGCACTCGGAGGTACGCTGAAACGAATTGTTCCGTCAATTCGCTCAGGCAGTAAATTCACAGGAATCGCTTCTTTTTTAAAATGCCGATTCAACGCATGTGATAAATCAAAAAGCTGTACCTTTGTCAAATCGCCGAGAATACCGATTGCGCCGATTGCATCACCGTATAAGGTACAGTAACCCAACGCATTTTCCACCTTATTGCCGTTATTGACAACGACACCCTTATGAATCGCAGCGAAGGTTGACAACAGATGTCCTCTGATACGAGCTTGAACATTTTCCTTTACAAGCCCTTCACTGCTTGGATAGCCATATTGCATCAGTACTTCATCTGTGGCATCTACAAGCGATGTGATGCTTCCTTCATGATATTCGATTGCCAATGCATCAGCCAGTGTGCGGGCATTTTGTTTCGTCTGCTCGCTGTTATGGCGACTGCTCATACCATAGCCGATGACACGCTCATTTCCTAATGCATATACAAGCAATGCAGCCGAAACACTGGAATCAAGACCGCCGCTTAAGCCGACGATCCAGTGGCTCTTTCCGCCTAAAATCTGTTGATCGAAGCTTTTGACTGCCGCCCCCATCAGCTTTAACAATGAGCGCTCTTCGCGCTTTGCATCACTTGGCTTTTGTTCGGTATCGACAAGCTGACAGCCTGCTTCTCCGTACGGCATTTGCCATACGCATTCATTTTGATGATAAACGGCACTGCCGCCCTCCATCATCACTACCTTTTTGCCTTCGTTCTGCATTCCGACCGCATTCACATAAATCACATTGCCCGAAAGCTTTTGTTCATGATGAATATCAAAGGGACGCGCATCAAGATTGATATTCCAATCCGCTTCTTGAACCTGATTCCCGAAATTCAGTTCCATTGTATGACCGTGAAACAGGATAGAGCGATGAATCGGCAATGAGGAATATATCTCCTCACTCACAAACGCTGTGCTTTGTTTCTCCTTTACCCGCATAATAAGCTCACCTTGATAGGCAAAAAAAGCACAGTTGAATAATTGTCTGCCGCGATATTTGATGTTGCCCCATACGATTGCGATATCCTGACTCATTTCCTTCAGCTTATCATTAAAGCTGTCAACATAACGACAGTAATCGGCATCCTTAAAATGTTCACCGCCGTATACGCCGTTAATACAGCTTTGCGGAAATACGATCATATCGGCATGATCCTTTTTTGCCTGTTCGATCTGTTCCTTGATATATGCGAAATTTTCGGCACAATGTCCGCCCTTTACTTCCATCGTTACGATTGCGATTCTCATAAAATCACTCCTGTCATTACTCATTATTTTACCACAAATACAGCTGATTCAGTAGTTCTTCTTGAACATTTGTCCGTTGTTCTTTATAATGTTGGTAAAGAAGGTGTCGGAATGAGTCAAATATTAGAAGGTAATATATCGGTAAAGGCAGCCCTAACGGCGAATCAAAGAGTGATTCAACAAATTATGGTTGAAAAAAAGCGCTACAGTCGTGATACGCACTTTATATTGAAGCAGGCATTACAGCGCAATATCAAAATCAATGAATGTTCGAGAGCTGACATTGATGCATTAGCGAGCGGAAAAACACACGGCGGGATGATTGCGATATGTGAGGAGCGAAGCTATCAAAGCTTAAGCGATTATGAAACAAAGGAAAATGCCTTTTTAGCACTGTTGGAAGGAATCGAGGACCCCTTTAATTTCGGGTATGTCATCAGAGCCTTATATGCGGCAGGATGTGAGGGAATTATTGTTCCGCCGCGTAATTGGAACAGCGCAGCAGGTGTCGTTACAAAAGCAAGCGCCGGCGCAAGTGAATATATGAATATGATCATTGCGCATGATTTAAAGGAAACGGTGGATGCCTGTAAGAAGCAGCAGTTTTCAATCGTATGTGCACTGAGGAGTGCGCATTCCTTAAACGTATACGATTATACGTTCCCTAAGAAAATGATTTTAGCGATCGGCGGAGAGCTTCGCGGCTTATCTAAGGTCGTTATTGAGGCAAGCGATCAGGATATTTATATTCCCTATGCGAATGATTTTCGCAATGCGATGACAGCCGCCGGCAGTGCCGCAATTTTAGGCTTTGAGCGATTGCGTCAACAATTGAAACAGAAAACACTGTGAATGATCAGAGGGATTCTGAAACATCACAGTGTTTTTTTTTAATCTGCGAATAAATAACCGCAAAAGATATAGATCATATTAATATAAAATGCGTCAACACCGAAAAAATCAAAGGCATCCTTCATCAGCGGCAGCGTGAAATACCCCATCTGCATCAGCATCAGCAGTACCATGACAAGGATTGCCAGCACCTTTTTGAACACCGCCGGATTTCTGCGCTTGCGGCTTTTATTTAACACCATGCCGAACAGAAACAGGGAACAAACGATCAAAAAGGTTAAAAGCGTCGGTGTGAAGGAAAACGTAAAGAAGCGATTGATCAGCTTTACCGCCAATGCGGAAAACAGAATAATCAGAAACGGAATTCCGAGACGTTTCGTATCCTCCATACTATGCTTCCTCAATCGTTACCGATGTCATCACATCACCGTTTTTCATACGGCGAACCTCATCAAGACCGTCAATTACCTTGCCGAATACCGTATGAACACCGTCTAAATGCGGCTGCGGATCATGGCAGATAAAGAATTGACAGCACCCTGTATCCTTACCGCGATGCGCCATCGATAAGCTTCCGCTTTCATGACGATGCGGATTGCCCTTGGTTTCACACGGAATTGTATAACCGAGATCACCGGTACCGTCACCGTTGGGACATCCGCCTTGAGAAACAAAATGCGGAATTACGCGATGAAAGGTTTTTCCGTTGTAATAGCCTTGCTTCACCAGCTTCACAAAATTCTCCACTGTTTTCGGTGCTTCATCGGGATACAGCTCAAACTGAATCACTGCACCGTTTTCCATTTCAATAGAACCTAAAATTTTCATCATATTTTCCTCCTATACAAGTAATATCATTTCCTTGCTGTTGATAAATCGAATTCGACGATTTCTGAATATTTCATTGCCTAAAATACCATCTAAAGGCAGATTCGCGAATATATCAGTTTCACCGGTATGCACATAGTTCAAGCGAATATGTGCTTTATACAAATACAGATTGAGTCGTTTGATCAGCTGTATGCTCATTTCCTCAATGCCGTGTACCCCATAACCGTACATTTCCACATTTTCACTCAGCTCATAGCCATACTCCTGCATGCGACTTTTATTGACCCAGCCGCAGCGTGCACCGGTATCCAAGCCCATTTTTAACACATTTCCCTTTTCATCCTTTACCAATAATAACGGGAACAGCGCTTTTACCATATTCGGATAGGCAAAGGAATAACGATTTTCTAACACCTTAAACACCTTTGCGACATCATCGATTTCAAAATCAAGCTGTGATAAAATATCCCATCCGATAATACCGTCAAATAAATAAAAGCCTTTATTTGTAAGCGATAATCGAGGTGCCTGAAGCGATATCACCGGAAATTGAAACAGTGAAAGCGGACCGATTGAAAACTCCTCAATGACATAGGCCTGCATTTGTTTCTTAGTTCCGCCGATTGAGCTGATCGAAAGCTTCGATCCTAAGCGATCGGCATTGATCTCTGTTAATATTTCCTGTCGTACTCCCGATATTTGAGCGCCCGTATCAAGCACAAAGCGAAGCTTGCGGCCGCCGACTGTTGCCGGAACCATATATAATCCGGTAAAGCTGCGCTTAAGCGGAAGCTGAAATGCTTTTTTCTCCATCGTATAAAAGATTCTGTCACTGTTATAATTGATATCATGATAAATACGATCTTGGGTATATACAGCGACCTGCTTGCGCATCTCTGCCCGCATTTGCGCGACAGCTTCTTCGCTTAGTACTGTTTCTTTTGTCGTTGTTGTTTTACATTGACGAAGCAGCAGCATACTTATCACCTCAGGCTTTTATTATACCATATCTGATGCTTTTCTGTTATAATAGTTTACATAAAAAACGAAATAAAGGAGAAGCATATGAAAACAAATGAAGCAAAGCTGGTAATGCAGAGTATGCAGGGAGGCGTTCATCATCCGACCGTAAGCGGTGACGGCTATTGGGTCGGCTTTGACGGCAAGGGACGGATTCCGATGGGAGTCGGCGGTATCACCTATAATTTTAAGATCGGGGACAACTGTATGGATATCGTCGGTGATCATATTGAACCCGGCGTATCGATAAAAAACAGCGATGCGAAGGAAAACGGGGCTTTGACGGCATTTTCCTGTATCGGCAATGAGGCGATTGTCATAAGCGGCGATGCGAAAGGAAGCAAGGGCTTTGTCACCGGTAAGCACGGCGGTATCAATCATGTGATTGCTTATTTCGATCAAGCGGTATTGGAAAAGCTGAATGTCAATGACCGCATTGCGATCAAAGCATACGGACAGGGCTGTAAGCTGCTTGATTATCCGGATATCACCGTTATGAATATCGACCCCACCCTGTTGCATCAGATGAATATCGTTGAAAACGATGATAACACCTTGCGTGTTCCCGTTACCCATATCATTCCCGCTCATTTGATGGGCAGCGGTATCGGCGCAACAACATTGATGAACGGTGATTATGATATTATGACCCAGGATCAAGCAAGCAATCAAACCTATCAGTTAGAAACACTGCGCTTCGGTGATCTTGTCTATATCGAAAATCATAACTGTACCAACGGTGCTCATTATCAAGCTGACAGTGCCGCGGTCGGAGTAATCGTGCACAGCGATTCCTATACAAGCGGACACGGTCCCGGTGTCTGTGTTATTATGACCGGCCGTAAATCAACCCTTCAGCCGATCATCGATAAGCATGCGAATATCGCCGATATCTTAGTGAAAGAGAAGTAAAAGAAAGGCAGTCCTTCAAAACGAAGTGAACTGCCTTTTAATTTTAAAGCTCATTGATCAAGGTTAAAATACTCTTAATGGACAACAGACGATCATCTACCTCTTTGGCACGGTGATGCTTCAAAATATCGATTGCCGTATTTTGCATTGCCGGGAACGCACTTCTTGTCAGCTGATTCGCATAGATGACGATATTAATGCCGTGCTGAGCCAATTCTTCCTCTGTCACGGTATTAAATGAAGTCGGAACGACAATAATCGGTGTTGTCTGATCATTCTTTCTGAATTCATCACAGAACGCAAAGATTTCATCTGCATCCTTCTTACGGGAATGAATCATAATACCGTCTGCGCCGGCCTTCACATACGCATAGGCACGATCTAACGCATCCTGCATTCCCTTCTCTAAAATTAAGCTTTCGATGCGGGCAATGATCATAAAATCATCGCTCAACTGAACATTTTTACCGGCTGAAATTTTCGCACAAAAGTTTTCGATCGTATCCTGGGTCTGCGCAACCTCATTTCCGAACAGCGAATTTTTCTTTAAGCCGGTCTTATCCTCAATAATAATTGCTGAAACACCCATACGCTCTAAGGTTCTGACATTATAGACAAAGTGCTCGATCAAGCCGCCGGTATCACCGTCTAAAATGATCGGCTTTGTAGAAACATCCATTACATCATCAATCGTTCTGATTCGACTTGACATATCGACAAGCTCAATATCAGGCTTACCCTTAGCGGTAGAATCGCAAAGACTGCTGATCCACATCGCATCGAATTGATCCAATTCTCCTTCATGTTCAACGATCGTTTTCTCCGCAATCAACGCAGTGATACCGCTGTGTACCTCTAATGCCTTAACGATCGGACGAAGCTGAAGCAGCTGTTTTAAACGCTTACGACGAAATTCCGGCATACTCAGCTTTTCACGCATACGATTGTCAATACGCTTGACTCCTTCACTTCTTGTATAAGGAACCTCAATCAGGGTACCGCCCCATTCCTTCAATATCTCAATGACTTCCTCACGTACCGATTTCTGTTCATTATCCTTCCAATTATCACCGTGTACGACATAATCAGGACGATATTTTAATAAATTCTCACGATAAGAAACGCTTTTCTGATCGACGATTTCATCGATTTCCGCAATTCCCTCAAGCATCTGTTTACGCATTTCAAAGCTGATCGTCGGAAAGCGGTCAAATTTTACCAGTGCTTCATCACTCATAACACCGGCAATCAGTCTTCCGTATTTTTTCGCTTCCTTGATAATATTCATGTGTCCCTCATGCAGGACATCGGTTGTAAAGCATGTATAAACTGTTTTCATCTTATTCTCCTTTTACTGCAGCCATAAAGGACTGCTTATTCATAACGGCACTTTCCTTCGGGCGCCCTAAATCCTCTCTGGCACCTAACGCTACCTTGACCTCAATCATGATCGGCCCTTTATTATTTCGTGCCTGTTTCAGCACAGTTGTAAGCTCATCAGCACTTGCGGCACAATATACGTGAGCATAGCCGAATACCTTCGCAGTATCCGCAAACGAAGTGCTCTGACAATTTGTCGGCATTCCGCCTACCGATTCATGCGCATTGTTGTTTAAAATAATATGACATAGATTATCGGTACGCATATTTGCGATAAAATCCATCGAACCCATGTGCATCAAGGCAGCGCCGTCTCCGTCGATACAGAATACTCTGCGGTTTGGATTGACTGCGGCAACTCCCTGTGCGATCATTGATGCATGTCCCATCGAACCGACGGTAAGAAATAACTGCTTATGTTCCCCGTACAGTGCATCGCTTTGTTCATAGGCCTCGCGTGAAATTTTACCGGTCGTCGTGATATATAAATCATCCTTTTGTCGGTGCTGTAAAATCATTTGAATTGCATCCTCACGCTTAAAGGTGAAACCGTTGTCCTGATTAAATTTCTGTTCATTTTTCAATGCGCCTTTTTTTATCACAAACGCAAACTGCTTATTTGCGGATAAACAACCCTTGGCACGATGTAACAGGCTTTGATATGTTTCCTGCTTTGTTTCTTTATCAATCAGCGCATATTCAATGCCCAACAGCTCTAATAAAGGACATGTGATTTCCCCTTGAAAAATATGCTGAGGCTCATCCTTTTGATTCGGTTCCCCGCGATAACCGATCAAAAACAGCATCGGAATATCGTAAACCTTTTGATGAATCAAGCTCGCAATCGGATTTAACGCATTGCCCATACCGCTGTTTTGCATATACACACAGCTGATCTGTTCACTGCCTAAATAATATCCGGCCGCAAGCGCAACGGCTGCCCCCTCATTGACCGGCACCATATGCTGCTTATTTGTTTCATGAATATTCAAATAATCGCATAGGGGCTTTAATACGGAATCCGGAACACCGATAAAGTGTTTGATATTCAATGCGTGAATTCCGTCGATAAAATTTTTAATTTCCATTTATTTCACCTCATTAAAATATGCTTCTAACAGCGTGATAAAGCGATCGACATCCGCATCGCTGATTTCACCGATATTACCGATACGGAATGCATCATACTGCGGCAGCTTTCCGCTGTACAACAAATAGCCGTTGTCTTTGAAATAATCATAGAAATCATTGAATACAAAGCCTTCCTTACACAGATACGTAGTGATGACCGGTGATTGATCGCTGTAAGGAACCAAGGTTTCAAAGCCTTGACGAAGCATCGCTTCACGAATTCTTTTTTGAATCATTAAATAACGCTCATATCTTACCGCAATACCGCCGCTTTCTGTTAACTCGCCGATCGCCTGCTTCAACGCTCGTAATACATGTGTCGGGGAAGTAAAGCGAAAGGAGCCGTTACCCTTTTCCATCATTTGATATTGTGCATATAAATCTAATGACAATGACGGACAGATGCCTTCACACTGATCCAAATGTGATCGCTTCGCATAGATCAGCGCCAATCCCGGCACACCGTGCAGACATTTATTGGCACTGGTAATCAAATAATCGACATCCAATTCATCTAATGACATCGGCAAGCTCGCAAAGCTGCTCATCGCATCTACGATACTGATTTTTTGATAGCGATGAATCAATTCTTGAATGCTTTTGATATCATTTAATACACCTGCCGTTGTTTCACTGTGAATATAAGCCACATGAGTGATATCCTTACGGGCAATCTGTGCTTCGATCTCACTCAGCGGTAATTGATGAAGCATGGAATACGATACGATATCATAAGGCACCTTTGCCGCCTTACAGATTTGTTCCATACGCTCACCGTAAGCACCGTTTGACAGAATCAATACCTTTTCATTTTGTTTTACCACGCTTGTTAAAACGCTCTCTACGCCATAGGTACCGGAGCCCTGTAATAACACGCATGTGTAAACAGCTTCATTCGCATTCGCAAGCTGTAACAGCGTTTGACGAACCTCTTGTACCATATTCTGATACTCGCTGTCACGTGTACCCATATCAATCAACATCGTTTCCTTAACACTTTTGCTTGTGGTCAACGGACCCGGTGTCAACAATACCTTTTGTGCTGTATTCATATAATCCTCCCGGTTCTTCATTTATGAACCTTTTTCACTTATTGTTCAATAACTTATATTTTATCACTCTTTATGAACGATTACAACCTTATTTCAAGTTCATTTTGTCCATAATTCGAATCTTTTCGGTTGTAAACATACAAAACCGCTTTCAATTTACTGCTTCCTGTAACAATTACGGAATGCTCATACCGACAGTAAACAATTCGACAAGAACCTGTAATATCTGCCTGCACGGTGAACAAATGAAAAAGGTAATAATATAAGATACATTATTTATTATCAGAAAATAACGGCTTTTAGATAAAAACAGTTTCTTTTTCGACTGAAATTTGATATAATTCACATGACAGGGGACGGAAAAGAGGAATAAAGGTGAAAGACAAGACCCAGATTACAGGCTGGATCATTCTTTTCTTGATAGCTTCCGGATTTTTTGGATTCAGTGCAGCATGGATATTCGATGGGAA
Source organism: uncultured Erysipelotrichaceae bacterium (assembly GCA_947649125.1). Lineage (GTDB taxonomy): Bacteria > Bacillota_I > Bacilli_A > Erysipelotrichales > Erysipelotrichaceae > C-19. The sequence continues at coordinate 37,270 of CANSQL010000010.1, forward strand.
AACACCGTTATCCTACTGGATGCTCGCTGCGTCACTTACAGCTTGCTGCTTCTTATGTCTGCTGTTTGTTTTTCGCTTTATGATGAAAAGAGCGCAGAAACAAGCACTGTGGGCAATGTTGAAGCGCGGCTGCTTTCACGAGGTCGATCGCCAAATCGATGAAGGCAGTAAAGCGATGAAGCAGCTATGGGAATTAAAAATGCTCGCCTGCTTTCACAGCGGAAATAAAACGGGCTTTGAGCATCTGTATAAAAGCTATATGAATGAAATCAATGAATGCAAGACATTAGGCAGCTATATGCTTTGTGTTCTGCATGAATTGCTTGATGCGATGTCCCATGATAAACCGCCGGCAGTATTCTTAAAGAATGATGCAAAAAAACGCGCTTATATCAAGCAGCGTGATTATCAGCTGTATTATCAAATTCAGACAGGTATTCAGGAATATTACGGATCGCAGAAGCAGCTGATGAAAATTTACTTTGAAAAGTTTCTGATACAAACCGATGTACTGTCGAAGCCGTTAGGCTTTTGTCTCTACTATTTAATGACCACCGTTATGGTGGAAAACGATCATCCTCAATGGGAGGACTATTATCGTAAAACGCAGCAGTATATATATGATCAGGAAAGCTTAGGCTTTATGGAAAAGCTGAAAGCGAGAATATACGGTATACAGAAAGGAACGGGAAATCAAGAGCTTATGAACAGAGATACGAATCGAACAAGAAGAAATAATCCGTTATTTGAGGACAATCAGCAGCAGCCCTTAAATCGCTCATTCAATTATCAACAGCCCGGTTTTAGACGCGAGCGTTCACAGATGAATATGGATCGTCGACACAGTGCCGATATTCAAAAGGAATTCGATGAAATGAACAGTGCGCTGAATGAAAACAACACCTTCTCTTTATATGAGGAGGATGAAATGGATCTGTTGAATCAAAAGCGCAGGACTGCGAATGAACAGACACAGGCATTGCCGCAGGAGGATATGGATGATGATTTGGACCCGACGTGGTTTGCGCGCAAAAGCATGGATTCCAATCAACAATCAAAATCATTTGCACAGCCGACACCTGCCGTGAGTGAACCGATGAACAGCTATCACAAGCCGCAGCCGATGAATCAGAATCCGATGAATCAAAATCCTGAGATGCAAAGCTTTGCCTATCAGGATGATCGATCCTCTTATACACAGGAATTGCGCAATCAAGGAAATGCCCCGGCATTCTTAAATCAGCGCTCTAAACAGGCAAATCAAGAGATCAACATGAATCAAAGAGAGATGCGCAGAGATGCTCAGCCGATGGTAAACAATGCGCAGGTGAATCAACAAGCACCGTATATGCAGACAAATCAAATGAATCAGCGTCGTAATCCGATCGATGATGACATTATGGAAAAAGAAGTCTATCAGGCATATCCGAGTGAAAATACCTCACAGATCAATCGTTCTTCCATGCAGCATCAGCTTCATAATGAGGAAGCAATGGCTGAGGAAGTGACTGCGCGCAAGATAAAGGGCAAGGGCCGAAAACAAAAGAAAAAACAGGACCCGTTTGATTTTCAAGAGGAACCGCAGGAGCGCAAACAAAAGCGCACGCAAAAAAGAACAGCTGTTGATACGACAGATAAGCCGTATACGACTTATGTTCATCAAAATATCATTGTCTTTTTTATCAGCCTGTTAGATGCGGCACTTGTATCAATCACAACTGCATCAATCGTATATACGAATTTCTTTAAGCGATATACCTCAGTGAATTCTGAAATCGTTATCGATATTATTATTAAATCATTGATAGTTACGCTAATCGCAGCTTATATTACCGCTGCGGTGCATACCGGATATACGATCTTAAAGAAATCACTTCAGAATTGGAAAGCACCGGTGAAAGTAATCTTATCACCGTTACTGTTAGTCATTTCCTTATTGATCGGTGTCATCTGCGAAATACCTTATCTGATTGTCGCAACGATCAAAAAAGGCAGAGAAAAGAATTAAAAAGAAAAAGATTGTTTTCAATGAATGAGAACAATCTTTTTTATTACTTTTTCGCCTTATAGAAACTGCGATTTTCCATCGCAAAGATGCGGGATGTGAATTCACCCGGCTTAACGCGATCAAGCGCCTTTTCCAGTGTATTCATACGCGCATCAAGATCATCGATCAAGCTCAATACCTCTGCCTCGGGAAGCATCGGCAGCACCGGAGAACCATATTCATATTCACCGTGATGAGAAAGCACCATATGACGAAGCAGCACCGCAGCCTCACTTTGAATATGCAGGCGAGCTGCTGTTTGTGAGATGATTGCCTGTACGATCGAAATATGACCCAAAAGCTTGCCTTCCGTTGTATATTCGGTCGCAATCGGACCGCTCAGCTCTGTCAGCTTACCGATATCATGGAGAAATACACCCGCAATCAATAAATCCTGATTCAACAGCGGATATTGTCGGCATAATTGTTGAGCCAAATCCATCATACCTAACACATGCATTGATAAACCGCCCACAAAATCATGATGATTCTTTGAAGCGGCCGGATAATCATAAAAATCTCGCTCATGCTCACTGTAAATTGCTTCGCATATCCTTTTGATATCCTGATCTTGAATCGCTGTCAAATACGCTTCGACCTTCTGTTTCATTTCCTGCTTGCTGATGGAAGCACTGCGTATATAATCACGCACATCATGCTCCTGTTCACTGTCATCCTGAAGCATCAGCACACGCATCTGCAGCTGATCCTTATAGTTGATGATATCACCCTTGATTTTAACATACATGCCGGCCTTATAATGATGCAGTTCCTCTTCGCTCACACTCCAGTATTTGGCATCCATGGTCCCTGTTTTATCCTGAATGACAAAGTTTAAATACGGTGCTCCCTTATTCGTGATACCGCGGTTTACTTCGGTCAATAATACATCCAGCCACACGCGTTCACCGTCCTGCAGCTCATTCATCCATTTTTTCATTCTGCCACTCCATTTCATCTATCAGTGATAATACATCACTGCTTTTAAAGCCTTTTTTGATACATGCGTGAATCACACGATTGCGAAGCTGTGTTCCTTGATATTTTCTTTGATTGGCACGAATTGCCTTCATCATTGTTTTTTGAAGTGCATTCTTGTCATCTTCATCCTCAAATTCCACCGCTTCACTCGCATGATATGCAACATTGCTTTCAAAGCCCTGTCTGACAAGCTTTTGTGCAATCACCTTACGCTTCATGCTTAAGGATTTATCCTTAACGGTTGATTTCAGCTTTTCAGCCAGCTTTACGGCCTTAGCACTTTCCTGAGAATCATCATAATCAGCCAATGCTTGGGCAACCTCGTCATGGGAAATGCCTTTATCCACAAGAGATTGAATGATTTTTCCCTTGCTTTGCAGAGAATACTGCATCTTTTCAATCTTGTTCATCATATACTGATAATCATTCAAATAGCCCTTATGAGTCAAATCAGTTAAAATCTGTTCAATTTCCGCTTCCTCAAGCACACGCTGATTTTTCAAATACTGACGCAATTCCTTTGTTGTATAGTCACGCATGCTCAGCTTACGAATACACTGTTTATGCGCATGCAGCAAGCGCTCCTTATGCTGAAGCTCATTGACCGTATTACGATCCAACAGTGTATGCTTCTGAATCTTTAAGGTAAAATAATCATCTAAGGAAATCGTGATTTTGATTGGTTCATCCTCTTTATCATTGATTACATAAATGCGCATAAAATCATCGGCAGACTTGATTTTAATGACCTCATAGGAATCCTCAAAATCCTCGATTGCCTGATAATAAACGCTCAATACCTTTGTATAGAACATATTGCCGTCATAAGGCTTTACCTTTTCGCGTGCATTTTCACAAAGCTTCACTCTTTTATCCAAAGGCAAAGCTAAAAATGCTTCGACCTTTTGCGCAAATTCCTGTGCTGTTTCAAACAGATAGCCGCTGTCATCTTCAATCACCAAGTCAGTCAATACATCATCGGGACGGGCAAATACCGGCAAATGAGAAGCCAAAGCCTCAATATACGTCATTCCTTGTGTTTCCGTCAGCGATGCTGAAACAAAAGCATCTGCCATCGCATAATAATACGGAACCTCATTTCGCGGTTTAGGCCCGGTAAAGATCACCTTGTCACTGATATTATACTGCTTCGCAAGCTTTTTCAGCTCCTCTAACTGCGGACCGCCGCCGACGATCATCAGCTTCACATGCGGATCGCTGATATAGCGAAAGCCTTCAATCGGAATCTCAATGCTTTTTTCCTTCGCAATTCTGCCGATAAAGGTAATCACATGATCCTCATTCGCTAAGCCATACTCCTCACGCAGCGCAAGCACGCGCTTTTTATCGATTTTATTTATATCGAATCGATCCAGCTCCAGGCCGGTCGGTATCACGTAAATCGGTGTCTTTACCCCGTAATTCAAAAGCGTTTCCTTTGTTTTTTCACTCGGCGCTATGACCGCATGCACATTATCGGAAATCATGCGTGAAAAGGTCGTCACAAACTTTTTGCTTAAAACCTCTACTTCATCAATCGCAAAGCGGTTGATATAATGCGTATAATCCTCATACATCGTATGATAGGTTGAAACGACCGGAATATTCAAATACTTCGCAACGATTCTGGCAAACATGCCGACACCGAATTCCGTATGTACATGAATCACGTCCAGATTCATCTTTCTGATTTCATCTTTGGCACTGAAATGATACGGAGTCGTAAGCTTATAGCCATACAGCCATTTCAGCTCCAAGCCCGGCAAGCGAAGCACATTTCCCTCTCGCTGTGTCGACAGTAAGGCTTTGTGATTCGTTATCACAAACACCTCATGTCCGCGCTTTTCAAGCTCCTTCTGCAGTGTTACGATTGACGATACCACACCGTTGATGTCCGGTGTATACGTATCGGAAAACAGTCCTATTCGCAAAATACATCCCTCCTTGCTTCCTCACACAATGGTTCCTCTTCCTTTTCCTGTAAATATTTTTGTTTATCATATTTTCGTTTCGCAAAGACAAAGACGAGACCGCCGACGATCATTACGAAATGATAGGTAGAAAAGCGCCACAAAATCATAACGCTTTTGGCAAGCGTAGAATCGATGATACCGGAAAATATCGCTACGAATGCCCACTCGGTTCCGCCGCTCGCTCCCGGAATCGGGATAAACGTATTGGCCATTGTCACAAAGCTTGACATCGCAATTACCGTTACAAGCAAAGACAACGGCAACGGCTCACCGATCGCAAGACACACTGCATACGGCAGTGAATATAACATAGTTAAGCGCAAAACATTGATGAAAACTGTCTTAAGAATCAAGTGCTTATCCTTCTTTAAACGCTTGATTTCACTTGTGAACGCTTCTATTTGAATTGTCCAAGCCGAAAGCGTTGCTTCCTTGTTTTTGATCAGATGCAGCCGACATAATAATAAAACTCCCCATTGACTCAGCTTCACAAAGGCCTTGGGAAACAAAGCCATCGTCCACAGCGCAGTAATCACACAGATATTCACAAGATAGCCGCAGAATACTAATAGAAAAAAGGCATTCTTCTCATAAACATTACCGAATACGAACGCAAATAAAATGGTCACATAAATCATCATCGTCGTCTGATAGACGATAAAATCAGCCCATAAAAGACTTGCGGCATCACTCACTTTAATGCCCTGCTTTTTCATAATATACACCTGTCCGAATTGTCCGCCGGTCGCACTCGGTGTAATTCCGCTGAAAAAGGTACCGATAAACGCATTTTCAAGCGCTTCGGTATTACTGTATTCACTCTTATATTTTTTTCCGAATGTCTTATAGATCCAACCGATAATACAGTTATACAACAATCCCCAACAAAGAATTATTATCAACCAATACCACGGAACACCGGTCAGCTGATCGATCATATTATGATAATCGTCCTTTAATGAAAACCATAAAACAAGCAGCGTAAAACCGATGATAAGCAGAAAATTCAAGACATAGCGTTTTGAATTGTTTTTCATTTTGTTCACCTACTGTTGACTGTCGTGCTGCTTCCTTTTCCGTTTCTGACGCTTGCTTTCTTTTTTCAAATGCTCCTCATGTACCTTAGTATAAAAATCAATCCAAATCTTTAATACGTTTTCCTTTGAATAATACTCACTGATTTCCTCAGACATCTGTTCTCCTGCATGATATTGTTCCCGATTCTCCTTCAATGTGCGAATCGCAGTCACAAAATCATCGTTATTGTGTCCCTTAGCGTATTTATGAAACAAAATATCCTCATAAAGCTCTAAATCACGAAGTACAAGCGGCTTATGCAGATTTACCGCTTCTAATATCGCCATCGGAAAGAGCTCATTGTAGGAAGGCATAAATAAAATATCGGCAATATTATAGATATCATTCATTTTTTCTCTCGGAATAATACCTAAGAATTTCACATTTTCAGGCGGATTATCGACGATTTTTTTCAATTCCTCATAACCGTCGGTAATTCTGCCGAAGGAAAAACCGCCGCTCCATACGAAGGTTATTTCAGGCAGCTTTTTCGCAACCTCAACAAAATCGAGCACGCCCTTTCGTGTTTGGACCTGTCCGACTCCGATTACGACAAATGCGTCCTCCTTGATTCCGTATTCTTTTCGCAGCTGCTTTACTTCTGCATCCTCCTTGCGATAGAAATCATCCTTTGATACATAATTGGGAATATACACCATTTTCTCTTTTTTAATGCCGTATTGCGCCAAAGCATCCATAAAAATCGGATTGACAACGATCAAATAATCGGCACTCTTATATAATTCAATGACATATTTTTTAAATATTTTGAAAATCATCTTCGGCAGTTCAATACTGCCGTCAAGAGTATCGGGCAGGAAATGGACGTAACAGACACTTGCCGCCCTGCTTGCCTTCAGCTTCAGATAATTTTGCGGATCTACCGTATGTATATGCTGGATATCACAATCGAAGGAACCGTTGATCGTTACCTCAAATAAATCTGCGGCACCCTCTTTGATTAAATTGACCTGTTCTAAATAGGCACTTCCTACGCCTTGTCCGTCCACCTTATCGGCACTTGACAGCATATTGATTTTGATTTTACCCATCACAGCGCCTCCTTCCTTTATCTGATTCCTGCACAGTGATGATTGAACGCAGTTTTTTACAGGATATATTATATCATAACAGCCTCATGATTGCGAATAGCTTTCATTTTTGTCATATTATAGCTTTCATTTTTGTCATATTATAAGAATGGATCAGGTTGGTTTATGATTCAAAGAAAGCTATGAGGAAAGGCACATACTTGTGATATGTGCCTTTCTGTTTAGTATTTGAATAACTCTTTGAATAATTCATCAATCGATTTATTTGTTCTGGAGCGAAGTTCCTCTACATTGTCATCCACTATGATTTCACCGTTTTTGATAAATAACACCGAATCAAAGATACGCTCAATGTCTGCGATCAAATGGGTCGCAATCAAAATCGTCTGATCCTCACGATAATTGTTTAAAATCGTATCCAATATGACTTCACGTGCTGCCGGGTCAACACCGCCGATTGGTTCATCCAGTACGATTAGCTTCGCATGACGTGACATTACAAGGGCGAGCTGAAACTTTTCCTTTGTTCCCTTTGACATGGTTTTAATACGCATGCGCTCATCAATTTGGAAGCGCTGCATGATTTCCAAACAGCGCAGATAATCGAAATCATGATAGAGATCGGCGAATATATTTAAGGCATCCTTCGCCTTCATCCAATCGGCAAAGTACGGTTCATCAGGCAGAAAGGAAACCGTTTCCTTTGTCTTGACACCGATCGCATGTCCGTTTATTTGTACATCTCCCTCATAGCCGGTAATCAATCCGGTAAGTATCTTAATCAGCGTCGTTTTTCCGCTGCCGTTAGGTCCCAACAGGCCGACAATAGAACCGCCCTCGCAGGTAAAGCTGACATTTTTCAGCACCTGTTTTTTACCGAAGCTTTTATTCAGCCCCGTTGCCTTTACAATTATATTACTCATTTTCCAATCTCTCCTTCATTTGTTTCAATATTGCTTCCTTATCAAATTGCAGCTCCTTAAGTTGTTTGATACACGCATCAAGCAATTTGGTCGCATATGCGCTTTTCAGCTGCTTCAGAAGTTCCTCATCCTTCGTAATGAAGCGTCCGCTTGTTCGCTCACTGTAGAGAAGTCCCTCTCGCTCCAATTCACTTAAGGAACGCTGTACCGTATTGGGATTCACACCGTAGCTCACTGCCAATTCTCGAACACTTGCGATTTTTTCACCGCTTTTATAATTGCCGGCAATGATTTGTTTTTTAAAATCCTCCATAATTTGAAGATAAATCGGAATATTTGCATCAAACACCATGATTGTCGACCTTCCTTTGTTTGTTATGACTGCAGCTGAGCAACGGATACAGGCATTTGATAAATATTGCCGTCAGCATTGTCAAAAGTATCAGCAGAATCAAATTCAAATGCAGCTCAAAGATACAGATATATACAAGATAGCTGTACCAGAATAAGCCGAGCAGCATGATACTTTGTATCATCTTTTTCGTATTCATTATTCCACTTCCATTTTGTGCGTGATGGAATATACGCTGGCATAATTCCAAAACAGTATCATTACGATATCAACAGCGATAAAAATCATGATGACAGCTGACAGCGATAAGCCTGAATAGGATAATGAATCGCCTATCAGGTTATTGAATGCCGATTCCGTAAAAAGCAATACAAGTACGGTGATGATTCCGATGGCTGTGCGATATTGTTGAATATACGTAGTGTGCACCAAATTGATCACAAAATAGATAAGTGAAATCGTTTCAATCAATTCCAACAGCGTCCAAAATAAACTAAGCAGCATTTCAAAGTGAAAGGGAACTTCATCCCAAATAAAGCGAATCGCAATCGACAGCTCTCCGAATACATCACTGCCTGAACAAAGCATCATCAGCCATACCGAAAGCATTGTCACAAAAAAAGTCAAAACCATCCATACAAGCGCAGACAAAACCTTTACCAGCTGCAGCTGCCAAACAGGAACCGGCAGCGTATGCGTCAAGTATGCCTGTCGCTGATACAGCGTTTGATTGTAATTGCGAAAGATAAATACGATCGTCAGTATAAATATCGCAAAGATGCCTGCCGTATAAACAATGATCGTTAAATCAATCAAGAATTTCAACAAGCTCGGGAGCTTGATTTCGGGAAGTGAGCTCATCCCGATAATAACAGAACAGATCAACAGTATCGTATAAAACATCATATACATGCGATAGCTGCTTCTTAACTCAAACTTACATAGTTTCCAAAACATAGCTTTCTCTCCTTTTGTATCACTGTATTAAGTGTCTAATACAATAATACAAGAGTGAAGGCAGTTTGTCAACCCTTTCCAAATAAAAACAGCTTCATCGTTGATACTGAACAAAGAAGCTGTATCTAATAATATCGATTCGATCACTGCTTATTCAAAAAATCAAGCAGCGGCTGTAAATACTGCTTATCACACCAATCTGCGCTTTTCCCTCTTGCTTCCATCAGCGCTTTCATCCACGGCTCATAGGTATTCGGGTCTTTTTTCGCAATCACCTTTTGAAGCGTATGACAAAGCTTACGGTCGATAAAGGACATTTTTGCTTCATCCCAAGCACCGCGGCCGTAAAACAGCGGAATGCCTTCTAAACCCTTCATATTCGCTTGTTTCAGCTGTTCAAAGGCTTGGTGATCATACGGAGAAGCACCGACACAAAACACAGCGATACGCTTATCAGCAACTTCATTCCTATGCTTCTTAAGCAAACTCAAGCCCTTAATTCCCGAAGCATAAATACCGCCGCAAATAATAATTGTCTCATAGTCCTTCAGTTCCTTACCGGATATCGTTTTTATATCTCTGCATTCATAATCCAAGACTTCTTGAAGCCAGTGTGCATACTTTTTCGCAGCACCGTATTTGGAGCGATAACAAATGATTCCTTTTTTCATTTTACATTCTCCTTATGATTGATTGCGTGATCTAAAAATGCCTGATAAGCTTCTTCCTGCTGAGCATAAATTTCATCAGGGGCGATTCCCGGCTTTGAAACGGCAAATATGGTACCGATACCGATCGTATAGATCAGCATATGTAGATGAAGCTGTTTGGCAGCCTCTTTATCAATCCCGCACAAGGTGCTGATTGCCTGCGCCATATGCGGCGAGCTGTGCTTCTCATACAAATCCTGAAGTGATGAAATATCACTTCTTTCATGCAGAATAAACAGCTTATATAAATGCGGTTCTTCCTTCGCTAATTGAATATAAGCCTGTCCGCTGCTTTGAAACAGATTATCCTTATCAATTCGTTTAGCGATATATTCCCGAATAAATGCGTTTGTTTGTTCAATTACGGCTTTTCGTAAGCCCTCCATATTCTGACAATAGCTGTATATAGGCTGAACGGAACAGTGAAGTCTTTCGGCAATCGTTTTCACCATCACCTGTTCCATTCCCTCACTGCGAGCAATTTCAAACGCCGCATCAACAACCATTTCTCTTGTGATTCGCTGTTTCGGCATGGCACTCTCCTTTATATAAATGATTTATATAAATAGATTATATAATTAAATAACAAAGCTGTCAAGCAAAAAGCATAGAAAAAACAGGGATTTCTCCCTGTTAATCACATTAGCTTGCGGAACGATAGCGATGCAGGAATTCCTTCGTTCGCTCTTGTTTCGGATGTTCAAACAGCTCCTTGGGTGTACCTTCCTCGGCGATAACGCCTTGATCCATGAAAATAACGCGTGAGGATACCTCTTTCGCAAATGCCATTTCATGAGTAACGACGATCATTGTTAAACCTTCTGCGGCAAGCTGCTTCATAACATCCAGAATACCGCCGACCATCTCGGGGTCAAGCGCGCTGGTCGGTTCATCGAACAACAGAACTTCAGGGTCCATACACAACGCACGCGCAATCGCAACACGCTGCTTTTGACCGCCTGACAGCTGCATACTACCGGCATGAGCGAATTCCTTCATACCGACCTTTTCCAAGTAGTACATCGCCTTTTCTTCTGCTTCCTGTTTATTGCGTTTTAACACCTTCATCTGTCCGATCATGCAGTTTTCCAACACATTCTTATTATTGAACAAATTAAAGCTTTGAAATACCATACCTACATGAGTACGATGCTCATTGATATTGATACCGTTATCCAAGATATTTTTATCATGATACAGAATTTCACCGCCGTCCGGTGTTTCCAGTAAATTGATACATCTCAACAGTGTAGACTTGCCGCTGCCGCTGGAACCGATGATCGTAATAACCTCACCCTGTTCTACATGAAAGTCGATGTTTTTTAAAACCTCTAAATTACCGAAGCTTTTATGCAGATGATGAATCTTTATAATATTTGCCATAACATTCACCCCTTCAATACACCGGTGTTCGGTGTAGTCGCAGAACTGGGATAGCTTGATTTACGATGATTCATTTTCTTTTCGATCCAGCCTAAAATACGAGAAGTGATAAAGGTCAAAATCAAATACAGAATACCGACGATCAAAAACGGTTCCGCATAAGAGAAAATGGATCCCTGAACACTTTTAGCCGCAAAGAACAGCTCTGAAAAGGTAATACAGTTCAATACGCAGCTGTCCTTGATGTTTACGACAAACTCATTACCGATTGACGGGAATGAATTCTTAATCGCCTGAGGCAGCACGATATAGCGCATTGTTTGAAAATTATTCATACCGATACTGCGTGCACCCTCAACCTGTCCCTGATCTACCGATTGAATGCCCGAACGCATAATTTCAGCCATATACGCACCGGTATTGATCGAAATGATTACCATAGCCGAAGCAAGCGGCGACCAGTGAAACACCGGGGCAAAAAACGTATAGTAGAGGAACATTGCCTGTACCATCATCGGAGTACCGCGGAAAACCTCAACGTAAATACTGGTGATTGCGTAAATAATCCGATTGATTATTTTAGCCGATGTCTTTTGATTATGCTCCTTATTCGATGTTACCGCACGGATGCCGCCGACTGCCAGACCGATCAAAAGTCCGACAATCGTACCGACAAACGCAACAAGCAGTGTTGATTTGATCGCATTCAGAAACATGACATGATAGCGTGTAAACACATCCCATGTATTGACGAAGAAGTTTGTGCTTTTAGCGGCTAAGATCAGATTTAAATCCATACTTCCCATTCTCCTTTATTTTTTATTCTCCTGCAGGCTGACGTTTTGTCGCATCCTCCATTAATTTAGTTCTTGTAGCTTCATCAATCTTATCCAAAGCTTCCTGAATACTGTTCAACAGCTCTGTATTGCCCTTCTTAACAGCGATAGATACAGCTGTATCACTTAAGTCGATCTTAAAGCCCTTGCCGTCCTCGAATTCAACTACCGCGAGCTCCGGATGAGCTGCCGCAGCACCTAAGGCTACCGGTGTTTCAGCCGTCAAGGCATCTACCGTACCGCTCTTTAATGCCGCAATCATATACGGATAAGTTTCAAGCGGCTGTGCATGCTTTACATTTGGAATCTGATCGATGACAGAATCATACATCGTATTTAACTGTCCCTGTACCGTAGCTCCGCTGAAGTCATCCAATGTCTTCGCATTCGCATATTTTCCGTCCTTTAAGACGATCATTGCCATTTTAGACTGATAATACGGTGTAGTGAAATCTGCATTTTCACGACGATCCTTTGTATCTGTCATACCTGCGATGATCGCATCGATGCTGCCGCTCTTTAAGCTCGGCTCCAAAGAATCCCAATCCATTTTAGAGATGACAAGATCACGTCCTAACGCATCCGCAATATTTTTTGCGATCTGTACATCATAACCGTCGCAATATTCTCCCGCACCGATTTCCAAGTTATAATCATTGCTTTGCGGGTCTGTCCAGTTAAACGGTGCATAGTTGCACTCCATTCCGACTGTCAGCTTTTCCTTCGTGTTATCTGTCTCCTTGTTGCCGTCGTTGCCTCCGCATGCGCCCAACAACAGCGCCACTGCCAATAAACCAATTACTTTTTTCATATCTTTTCTCCTCTTTTCTAAAACAAAAGTCGTGCTATTCACACGACTGAAATATCATTCTGTGGTGTAATAGCGCCTCTTCACAGGGAAGGAGTGTCACAGGTGTTTCCGTGTGACCCCAAGCAGAAACAATGCCTTATTACTGCTTTCGGCGATGATTACCTTTCCCTGCTTTCACAGCCTGCCGGCTCCCACAGTTACTCTGATACATCGCTGCCTCTATTCAACTTTTGTATGCGTATATAATACTCGTATTAAACTGACCTGTCAAGCAAAATTTTTATTTTTTTGACAAAAGCTCATTGTAAAATGAATGTGGAATTAAGAAAAGATGAAAAAAGTCCGTAGAAACAGTATCATTATGTCACCAAAACAGAAAGGATACATTTCTATGGACTACTACAATATTATCACACCTTCTTCAAAATTTAAACATCTTTCTTTTGAACATTGTGAATATATCATTCGTGAAATTACCAAACACGATGCTTTCCATCACGGAACAAGAGGAATACAGGCAGAACTGTTTTTCCTTATGGAATTGAGTGTATTTTTTTATATGAGCTTTGACCTATCTGTCACAGCCCCTTTTCTTATCATGATTATCACTTAATCATTTTATTGTTTTTATAACGTTTTCCTAATAAAACAGTTAAAACTCCAAATGATCCAACAAACATAAAGACAAACGCTCCTAAATTTGCCATATCTCCGGTTTTTGGTGTATCTGTCACATCTGGCTTTGTTGTATCGCCCGGTTTTGTTGTATTGTCTGGTTTATCTGGCGTACTTGGTTCTGTTGGTTTTTCAGGCTGTCCCGGTTCCGTCGGAATTTCAGGTTCTTTTTCCACTTCCCACACAACATTCTTTCCTTCTGCTTCATTGTAATGTTCTAAATCAGTTGGGGTAAATGTCCATGAATAAGCTGTTCCCTGACTTACTTGTACATCCGGAGTATTCCATGTAAATTCTCCTTCTACCTCTATGCCTGCAGCATTGACCATTTTTCCTTTTAAAATTACACTTGAAAGAATCACTTCACTATCTACCTGATCAAATATCGGTTCTCCTGCCGGTGTTCCCTTGATAATCGCAAAACGACGAGATGCAGATACATAATGGGTATCGCTTTCTCCATTGATGATCATAGAATATACACCGATTTCTTTTGGAGCTATCGCCAGGATTGCTTCTTGTGTTAATTGATCAGCTGTTCCTCTCAGATGCCCTTCATAATTCGGAGTTCCCTCTGATACAGAATGGAAATGTATAGTAAATACTTCCACTTGATTATCTTTGGCAGATAAGCTTGTTAAACCACCTGTTATTGGTACAATCGCTTCCCCTGTATAACCAAAATAATCTTTGTCCTCTGTATTTCCTATATCTTTTAATGGTTCTCCGTTTAAATATAAACTACTTGCTTCTTTATTTCCGTCTAATACATCAACCAATAGTGTTATTGTATTTCCTTCTTGCCAATTTGTGTCAATTGTATAGAATCTGTAGTTTGGATTTTTCAGTCTCATTTTCACTTCAATCACATCATCAGATTTAATAATCGGCAATGTATTGGTTGTTACAATTTGACCGGTTGATGATTTATAAATAAATTCAATATCTTCATCCGAAAGTTTAATTGGAGCATTTTCTATAGGATCATATTTTCCATCACTATTTTTTTCTGCTTGGAACAAATCAAAAACTTCATTGATTTTTGGCGCAAGACCATTTTCTAATGAATATGTGATATTTGGCTTTGTATTTCCACTATAAGTGATCGGCATTGGTGTAACTTCTACATTTACAATTAACTCTTCATTGCTTCTTAACTTTGCATCAGAAACAATCGTCGTTGTTCCGATTCCGACTGCTTTTATTTTTCCATCTTCAATCTTTACAATTTTTTCATCATTCGATTTCCAATTTTCAAAGCTTACACCTTCTATTTTTATATCATCTAATGATTTTTCTTCACTATAGTTCATAGCTATGTCTTCGCTCTTTAATTCAATCCATTGAGCGTATAATGTCATATCCCGATCAAATAGAACATTTGTACCATCAGCATAAGACGTTCCTGTCCCATCTGATTCAGTGTTCCAGCCTTTAAAAATATATCCCTCTTGTACAAATTTATTTTTCAGTAAATTTGTTTCAATTGTTTTAGGATAATATCTGTTAAAGGAATTACTTGTTCCATCATTTGAATCAAAATTAATTTTCCAGCCCTCTGTAGATTTAAAAGTATTGCTTATTGAATCTAAATAAATAGCCTTATTCAAATTATTACCGGTCTCTGTCTTATATTGAATTTTCTCAAGATCTGATTCTGTCAGAGTATATGATTCATTTCCTTTGACAAGAATTTCTCCATCAGTAATTTGCTTACTAGAAAAAATCCCAATATACCCATCTGTAGTTAATGATGAAACAACATTTAATAGCCTACTATCATACAAATCTATGTCAATATCGACACTGTCTGTACCCTCTATTACATTCCCATCACCATCAGCCAAATATACTTTGTTTCCGAAAATTGCTATATCTCCGCCAATATTTAAAATTGAATCTTTTGTTTCCAGATACACACCAGCCCCGCGATCATATACATTGTTCGTTTTATACATCTTATTATTAGTGATATATCCTCCTAGAAGATTCAGCTTTTTTCCGCCGCCTACTCTTATACCGGCACCCAAAGCACCCACATCAACGTTGTTAGAAACAGAAACTTTATCTTTAATAGTAAGTTCACCATTTCTAACGTGAATAGCCGAAGAATTTGTGCCTTTATTATTTTCAATCTTGACATTACCGGCAAACACACACTGTCCATCGCATAAAACTGTTGGACCAGCTGTATTGTCGTGAATATTGGCATTGCCATCAATTAATAAAATTCCATTATCTCCAATCCAAATACAATTAGTAGTTGATGTCGTTCCCGGACCATTACTATAAATCTCAATATCGCCACCAATATGAGTCTTCGTATTGTTATAAGTAACTATTGCCGTTCCATAACTTCCTTTATTATGGTGAATTTTCCCGCCAAGCAAATCAACTGTTTGATTACTGCCATTGGTTGCCATGATAGTACCATAGTGTCCGGTCGAACCAAAATTATAACATATTTCTCCTCCATTCATGGTAAATTTAGAATCATTACCTCGAATACCGACAGCATTATTTTGTTCTCTTACATTGTATGAAATTTCTCCTCCATTCATAGTCATCTCACTATTTTCGTTTACTATAATCGCTAATCCATAACTGTGCGTAATTTTCCCGCCATTCATCACAAAGCGATTGCCTTCTTCCTTAGTGGAGATAACAGATGACCCATACATATCAGTAATAACTCCACCATTCATAATAAAATTACCGCCAGCACGAATCCCCACACCATTACAGTTATTTTGATATGCTGAATAATAATTTGTACGAGCATCTGTAGATGTAGCGTTGTTTTTAAGAACAGTCCCCTCATTCATGATCAACTCTCCACCATTTATATCAATCAAAAGTGCTGTTCCGTCTTTTCCTGTCCTTTGTGTAAAATCATATCCAAGAAATTCTGCTAACGGTTTTAATTTTACTGGGTCACCAGTAAATGTAGCTTCGTTATATTCACCGTAAACAACATCACCATCAAAAGTAACATTTTCCAATCTGAGCTTACTATTTTGGGGAACTTCAATAACAATTCCATAATAATCATTTGTTCGGCGAATTGTTCCCCCACCAGAAATAGTGACATCCCCTTTGATTGTTATTTGATCATTAATAATAAGTGTTACGCCACTGTTTATTATTAAATTTTCTGATAGCTCTACTTTATCATTCCATGTTGTATCCTGACTAATTATTTGAGATGCTTTTGCAGATTTGTTTGAAGCACCATCTTCCTCTATCTGATTTTGAATAACTTCAGTGCCCTGAGCTGAAACTGTTATAGGAAATATATTTAATATTAAACTAAATACCATGAACAGACTAAAGATACTTTTAAAATGTTTTTCCTTTTTCATACTATCTACCTCTTTCCACTTTTATAATTTTCAAAAGCATTTCTAATCATACCTTTTAAATATAAATATAACCGTGACATCCGTTTTATCTAAAAGAATAGATTTATATTCCAAATAGCAGTTTTAACTGTATCCATCAGAACTTTGGGTCATACTGAAGGCTGAAGGATTTTCTCACCGTTTTTTTGAGCACCTAAATTATACATTTTTTTAAAGGAATTTTCAAGATAGTGTCCACAAGCTTCCAATACTTTTATTTTTTTGACAAATGCTGCTTTATGACACAAGAAAAAGCACTGAAATAAGCAGTATTATCTCTTTAATCCTCAGGTTCACAAACGCTGTCACGCTCTATCAGTTCATACTCAATCGTTTCCCATTGCGGCTCTCGTCCTTCATTGACAGCGACCGCTTCCTCGATCAAATTCGCTCCGAAGGCTTCATAGCGATAAACCAAAGAAGTAAGGGACGGGAAGCTGAAGCTGTCTGATGCTCCTTCGCCGAAGCAAGCACACGATAGATTCTGGGGTACATGGATATGCAGCTCATGACATAGCTTTAATACCGCAAGTGCAAGTGCCTCGTTTTCACACAATACAAGCTGATAGGATTTAGCTATCAATCCCTTCATTTTTTCATAAGCATCCTGTGCATTCGCTACGTTTTGAATCGCCATTTCATAATGCGTATCTCCGTAAGCCTCCTCAATGCCCCTTAAGCGCTTGGCACCGACCTCTTTGTCCTGCTGCAGATATAAGATACTGCGAAGCTTTTTCTGCTTCAGATATTCCCCCATCATCTTACCGGCACGCTTTTCATCTACATCAAGAAACGGCGCAAATGAACATTGATATTTAGCAAATAAGACCTTTCCGTGATTGTTAAGCACAAGCTCTGAAAGTGCATCAGGCTTCTTACAATCCAAAAAGATCACGGCATCCACTCCCATTGCCAAAAGCTCCTTGTAGCACTCCTGTTCCTGCTTACCGCTGCTCAACAGAATCATTCCCTGATAATCCAGCTTGGAAAGACGCTCCTGCATACCGTCAAGGATGCGTGCATTTCCCTGTGCCGTCAAATCATTTACGATAATGCCTAAAATTCTTGTATGCTTCGCCTTGATTTTACTCGCGAAAAAATCACGTTCAAAGCCAAGCTCCTCGATTGCTTGTTTGATAATTTCCTTATTTTTCGCTGAAACATAGCCGTTATTCAAATATCTTGATACACTGCTTTTCGAAACATTACAGTGCTTTGCCACATCATCAATAGTAACCTTTTGCTTCATAATGATACCCGTTCTCTGTTTTTACTGAAATCAGAGCCTTTCGTATAGTTTTATTATAACAGATTTCACACTGTTTTCGGTAAGAAAACAGTGATTCGTATCAAAGCTCGCTTTGCAGCTCTATCAAACGCTGAATCGTTTTCGCAACACTTTGATCCTTATGAGAACCGATGATATGTGCTGCCAGCTTTTTTATATCCGCTGAAGCATTTTGCGGTGCAAAACTGTTTGGATAGCGTTCAAACATCATGCGGTCATTCATTCCGTCACCGAATACTGCCGCTTCTTCATTGGTAAATTTCATTTTCTGCATCAGCCAATCAAGCGCAATGCCCTTTTGTGCCTGAATATCAGTGATTTCTAATCCTAAATGTACAATATTCACATCGATATCATCGATTTTCTTTAATTCCTCAACCGCTTGATGCAGGCTTTCTTCATCATCACAATAGGCCTCCAGCTTATAAATAAGCGGTGCATCGGATAAATAGCTGTTCCAATCAGTAATATGCTCCTCATATTCAAAATAGAAATGCTCCTTGATATAAGTCTGTGCTTGTTTCTCTGTAAGCTTTCGCTTCTTTTCGGTAATTTCTACAAATCGCTGAAAGATTGCCTGCGAGTTACGTGCTGCATGACCCTTGCTTGTATACAGCTGAATATCAAAATGCAGTTGTTCCAAGATAGAAGCCATCGCCTTTATGCGTACTTCATCGATCGCTCTCGTATAGAGAATATGATCGTCAGCATCTACGATTAATGCCCCGTTGCACAAGATGCGTAAACAATGAATATCATAAGGCTTTAACAGCTTTTCAACGCTTTGTCGGCTTCTTCCGCTCGCAATAATAAACTCATAGCCCTTTTGAATCGATTGTTGAATCACCGCAGCACTTTCAAAAGCCAATGAATCACAATCATTTAATAATGTTCCGTCTAAATCACTCACAAAACAGCGAATCATAAAATCACCTCTTTGATCAGAATAAAGTATTTCGTTTCTATTATACATGAATCAGTGATAAAAGCCAGTAAAAGCGTTTGTTTTATACCTAAATTCCGGGCAAATTGCTTATAGGAAAGGATACAATATGCTATA
This sequence comes from uncultured Erysipelotrichaceae bacterium, assembly GCA_947649125.1. GTDB lineage: Bacteria > Bacillota_I > Bacilli_A > Erysipelotrichales > Erysipelotrichaceae > C-19. The sequence goes on from CANSQL010000010.1 coordinate 56,796, forward strand.
ATAGACAAGAGGTGATAAAATGTTAAAGGAAGGAAGCTCAGCAGTTGATTTTACCTTGCCTGACAGTAACGGTAATTCAGTTACACTGAGTGATTATAAGGGCAAAAAAATTGTCTTGTATTTCTATCCCAAGGATATGACAAGTGGCTGTACCAAGCAGGCATGTGCATTTGCCCAGAGCTATGAGGAATTCAAAAAGCAGGATATTGTTGTTATCGGGATCAGTAAGGACAGTGTGTCCGCACATAAAAAATTCGTTGAGAAGTATGATTTACCGTTTTTATTACTGTCCGATCCTGAATTAAAGGCAATACAGGCATATGATGTATGGAAGGAGAAAAAGCTTTACGGTAAGACTTATATGGGTACTGTGCGCTCTACCTATATTATCGATGAAAGCTTTCATATCATCAAGGTGTTTGAAAAGGCAAATCCCGCAAACAATGCCCAGGATATTTTAAACTTCTTAGCACAACAGGCAGCCGTGTAGCTGCTTGTTTTTTTACAGAGAAAAGAGAGGCTGTAACGCATTAGTTGATCAATGAGATCATTCTATTGCATTACAGCTTT
>CANSQL010000011.1 GCA_947649125.1 uncultured Erysipelotrichaceae bacterium
TCTGTTTATTACTTAATATTTTCTTACAATACTCATCATATGCTTTATTCAAATCGTTGTTTTCGATCGCATCTGCGACCTCTAAATTATTTTTCATAGCTTCGCTCCCCACCGTTATATTCATGTATAACTAAAGCTTATTATTGCTTCAGCTTATCTACGCATAGTATAACATATCTGACTATAAATTAATACCTAAAAATGCCTTGTTTGATATAATGAATTCCTTTAATCATCACAAGAAAAGGAGCAGAATTATTTCTCTGCTCGATTACTGTTATTCTGACCTTTGTTTATATGCAAGGTAAAACAATGCACTTATGGATAAGAAGCTGAGACACATATGAACCACGATATTTGTGCTGTCACCTGTGTTCGCTCCGCCCATGCTTGTGGCAGGATTGTATACACCCTTGACTGATGTGTCAGGACCGCCATCGTCAGACTCGTCTTTCGGTGTATTGGGATCATCGGGATTTCCGAAGTCTTCCATTGTGTCATACGGTATATCTCCGTCTACATCTCTGCCCGGCTTCCATTCCTTGATTTCGATAATGTTCTCATCCGGTTTTCCATCTCCGTCGTTGTCTACATTCACATCGGGAATGCCATCACCGTCACTGTCGATGTCAATATCGGGAATTCCGTCCCCGTCGATATCAATATTGATATCCGCTTCTCCGTCACCGTCCAAGTCGAGGTTGACATCAGGTCGTCCGTCTCCGTCGGTATCGATATTCAATTCCGGCTTAATGTCCTTGCCGATACTGTCATAAGTAAACTTCCCTGTCTTATAGTCCTTCTTGGGTTTCCATTCATGAATCTCTACCAAATTAATTGTCGGTGTTTCCCCATCCTTTGCGATATTGATGTGTGACTTGAAATCTCCCTTATTATCGATATTGATATTAGGGATTCCGTCGCCGTCTGTATCGACATTGATGATCGGTTTTACGGTTGTGCCTGTACAGTATTCCTCAAGGATTCCGTTATCGATATCCGCCTTTACGCATTTTGTTGGCTTCCAATCGCTTTTCTTTAGAATCACTAGGTTAAGATCGGGCTTCCCATCTCCGTCGGTATCTACATTCAAGTCAGGTTTTCCGTCTCCGTCACTGTCGATATTCAAATCGGGAATACCGTCATAATCTCTGTCCCCGTTGATGACGATCCATTTGGTTTCATCATTGGGATCCTTCCATTTGATATTGAGATCAGGACAGCCGTCTCCGTCAGGGTCATTGAAATCCGGTTTGCCGTCACCGTCTACATCCACATCGATCTTTTTGATGTTTAGATCGGAACATTTTTCTGTCGATTCATTTGTCGCATTGTCTACCGTCGTTGCGCATACTCGATAGTTTCCGATAGTGTTGATCTTGAAACTCAGTATCTTATTGGAACCCGGTATTGCCGTATCCTCTTGAATCGGTGTCGTGCTTGTCATCAAGCCTTCACTGTCTAATTCGTACACTTGATAGCTTACCTCTTTGATGTCGCTGACCTTTACTGTCTTTCCGCTTTGCGGCTGTGGATCATCTGTCTTGATTTCTACCTGTACTCCGGGTTTGAAGTAATGCCCTAAGGTGATTTCATTCAATAAGTTTGATAATCCGTCATCATTTACAGGATAGCCTGTGATACTTACTACCTTTGGATTTGTCATATCGATTTTGACATGATCCTCTATCTTTTCACTGATCGCTCCCTTATGTGTGCTTGTGCCGTTCGGATCGATTCTGAAGTAGATATCGGTCTTATTGTCATCCTCTTTCGTTACGGTAAAGCGTTGTTTATCCACATTCGTGAATGTATTCGTATTTGAGATTTGATCGTAGGTTCCCGCATCAGCACTAGCGTTCACTTCATCGATCACTACATCTACGATATAGTTATGCCAAATCTCTGAGGATACGATATCTCCGTTTGGATCCTCTAAGTGATACCAGTTGTTACTTGGTTCATCTTGTTTGATTGTCAAGGTTCCTGATTCTATCTTGATATCATAGTGCTCTGTATTTCCGCTTAATTCCTTTTCTGCATACTTCCCTGTGATATCATAGCTTCCTTTTGTTTTCGTATCCTTGATCGATATTCCGTTTTTCTTTGCGCTCGTATTCTTCGGAATCGGGAAATCTGCGATACTGTCATTGAACGCAAACGCTGTGGCACTTAGCTCTTTGAATTTGTATTGCGGGAATGGTTCTCCGACATAGATCTCCTCATCCTCATAGGTCAAGGTGATCGGCTTTTTCTTGACTGTGATCGTTACTTCTCCATAGTCTCCCCCGATCGCATTACAGTCATCGGTTTTCGGATCGAACGGTTCATTTGTCTGACATACCTTGATCGTTACCTGTCCGCTTCCTACTGCCTTGATCTTATCTCTTTCCTTATCATTGATTGCGGTACTGTCTATCTCCAGAATATCCGTATCATCGACATAGAAATAGGCAGGGATTCCTTTTTTATAGCCGCTGATGATCTTCGCTGTCTTGTCCTCATCTCCGTACATCATCGGTTCTGCATAGAGCTGTAGGGTCGTAGGCGGTTTCTCCGTGACCTCTAATATCGTCGTTACCTCTTTTTCCTTATAGTTTCGATCCTCAGGCGCTGTCGCTGTCAAGGTGAGCGTTCCTGCCTTGCCCGTTGTCTTGAAGCTTTGGTCCTCTCCTTCTTTGGGCGGCTGTACCTCTGCGATCGTATCATCACTGCTTTTCAATAATACATCTCCGCTCGTCTTCTTGCCGTTATATGTCGGCTGTATCGTTGCGACTGTTTTTCCGATCGTCCATTTCGGTTTGTTCACAAAGGCAAAGTCTGACTGGTCTGCCTTTTCGATCACTGCCTTCGCATAGATACATTGCGCCGCATAGCCGTCATGTGCTGCCATACATGCCTTCACATACGCATCTCCGCCGTCACTGTAATCTCCGTCGGGATCGCTTGCGTTGATGATATCGAAATGATTCAGATTGTTGTGCTCGATCACATCCTCTGCGATATCTTCATCGGGCTCCTCTGTCTTCATCACTTCACTGTACACAGAATCCAGATTCGCCTTCACATCGATCGTTCCGTCCTCTGAATAGGTCGCCTTATATACCGGTACATTGTCCTTGCCGAATACTGCGGTCAACGGCAGCTTGGTTCCTTTGATCGGATCGATGAAGTAATAATCTGCATCCGCATTCTCGATGACGATGATGATATCGACCGTTCTTGTGTTCTTATTATTGTCTGTCACATCTACTTGGATATAATACTTGTTTCCCGTTCCGTGATTGTTCAGATCCTCTGCGGTGATGTTTTGATTCAACAGGATATATCCCGTCGATGATACCGTAAAGTATTTCGCATCTGCGTTCTTATTTCCTGTTTCCTTACTTTTGGCAAATGTACTGCTGGAAACACTGACCTGTGCCACAGCCGTATCCTTTTTCGCGGTTCCCCCGTTTGGATTCGCACTTGTATATAATGCCTTCTTTAAGATCGTATCCGGTGTATACGTTACTCCTTGTGTACCGCCGTCCTCAATACTTCCCGTTACTTCGATATTACCCGGTACATATACCTGTATCACCCTGCCCGGCTCTGTGACTGCTTCCTCATAGTTGTCATCACCCTTCAAGGTTCCTGTCAGTGTAGCACTTCCTGCATCATCCTTATTGCCTGTAGGACATACCTTGCCTTCCGCATTGATCGTAAACGGCGGATTCGTTGAGGTATTGTCTGAGGTGTATTGTATTTCTTCATCCTTTTTATGATGATCGGAAGTGATCTCTGACGGTACGCTCACACATTCTCCTCCTACAGGAAGCTTCAATACATTCGTATCAGGGAATGCGATCGTTTGCGGATATTTGTTCACATTCACGATCAGCTCTGTATCTACCCCTGTAGGACCATAGATACCGCCTGTGATATGCGCTTTGATCTTTACTGTGTTTTTCTCACTCGCACTGCTTGCCTTTTTCACCGTCACATTCACTGTCGATGTACCTGAGATACTGATAACAGCGTTCGGATCGGGATCAAGAGTATAGGTGATCACGGTATTCGCAAGCACTCCTGTCGTTGTTTCGATCAGCTTCGTGTTGAAGGTACCGCCGTTGTTTGGTTCACCGCTCGGATCATAGGTCACCTCATATACATTGGAAGGAAGTGCTTTTCCTGCATTCTTGGGGTCTTCCCATCCGACACCGTTCAATTCAGCGGCACTGATCACTATTTTCTTTTTGACTGTAGTTGACATCTTAGTTGGTGATGTACTGTCCGTTACCTCGATTTCTATTTCATACTCACCCGGCGTAAGACCGTTCGCCCCTACTCCCTGATTCACATAGACATTACCGCTTGAATCGATATAGAAGGAGCCGTTATTGCCCTTACCGCTCGGCAAGGAATAGGAATACGGAGTCACACCGCCGCTCACATCCACATGACCGATGCGATTGGATTGGGTATAGCTTGAAGGCGGCTTTGCATCCGCTGTACCTGCCTTAATTCCTGTTTTATCCTCGATGTAATTCGCAGTCAAGCCTAATTGGAATGTTATCGTTTTTGTCGTCGTGAATTCTTTATAATTGTCACTCTCCAAAACCTTTGCCTGTATCACAATGCTTCCTGTCGCATTTGCCACAAATACGATATCTGCCTTATCACCTGCATTCGCAGACGTAAACGGCAAACCGCTTGATATGATATTACTGCTTCCCGAAACAAACGAATATTCAATATCTATGTCATTTCCGCTCTTATCCTTATTTGTATGTGTCGCATGTTCACTATGGGTTGTCGTACCTGTCGTGCTTCCCGAAACATACGTAGTTCCCTTATCATCTTGATCAAAGGTTATTGTCGGCTTTGTTTTTTCTACCGTAAATGAAGCACAAACCTTACTGTCATCAGTTGCGGGATCGGGATCACCGTTCACATCCTTCGCTTCGATACAGAATTTATACGTTCCTGCCTTTAAACCGCCGTTTAATAAATCAGGTGCATTGTTTTTGATTTTCACATTCAGCAGCGTACTGCTTGAAGCATTTTCAGAATCCAAGCCATCGATTTCAAAATTCTTATAGGTTTCATCTCCGTCACCCATCAGCTCATAAACTAACGGAGTCACACCTAACGGATTCGCAGTGACCTTTCCGACTGCCTGTCCTGCATTCACATTCTTACTGAATTCATAATCACCCTCAACAGCTCCGCTCTGCGGTGTTTTTGTATACGTAAGCTTATGAGGTTCAACAATTTCAAACTTTAAGACTTCAGACATTTCGGAACAATCTGCCGGTGTTACTTCATTAACATCGGTACTATATTTCTCATTCACGACCTTTACCGTATAAGTTCCTAACGGCAATCCCAACTGCTTAAGGTCTAAATCATACTCCGAGGACCCATCTACTGTCGCACCTAACGGAATATATTTTATTGTACCTGAGATATCGGTAATAAATGCAGAAATCGTATTGACTCCGTATTGATTACTGCCGCTGTTACCGCTCACCTTCAATTTAACTGCACTGTCCTTCAGCACCTTCGCTGTTGATGTTTTAGGTAACTTCTGTTTTGTATAAATACTTTCATCCTTATATAAAATATCCTCAAAGGTTGCCTGCATGCTTGCATCTTCGATTCTTAATTTCATATCTTCGCCGGTTGTATATCGACCGATCGTCGTTACCGGATTTCTTATCGTTACACTGCCGCTTCCTGTTCCTGTCGGCTGGGAGAGTGCGAAAACAACCTTTCCGTTCAACACTGATTTTTTAAATTCAATCGCAGGTCTGACTGCCATTACCGGTCCTAAAATCGTATTCTGAATTTCGCCGAAGGAATATAGCTGCCCGGTACCGCCCGCATTGGTAGTATAAAAACCTCTCTTGAGATTTAAATCAGCATCATTATATACGGGACCGATATCAATACCTCCGAACACCTCTATCGATGTACCGTCCACATAAAAATCACTATATTCTGCGGTTGATAATGCAGGGGCCACGGGTAAAGGATCACTTAATGTTATTGAACCAACAGCACTTTTCCATAGCTTGGAGACCTTATTATAATTATTCCAGTCATCACATGGATAAGCCACCTTATTTCCTGTGAGCGCAGATGTGCTGTACGGAACACCGTAAGAGGTCATTTGATAGATGGAATACAGTCGAGCTGTTCCTTTTGCTTTATCGGAATCATTCAGCTTCTTAAAAAAGATACTGGCTTTATTTTCATTATTCATATCCTCATCAAGATTTTTAATGGCATCTACGCCTACAACAGGATCATCAAAAAGAACCTTGGCGCTGTTCAACAAGGCAGATTGCCATTGCGAATGCCGCGGCGCAACAAGCTTCATATCTTGTGTATTTGAGGTTAATTTGTTGTTAAAGATATCGTATTTTTTCCATACGGCTGTTTTTTTCGCATCATAATTCTGTACATAATGATATATTTCAGATGTATTATCATAGTATGTCGTTCGATCCATTACCGAAGTGGAAAGAGCTAATATAGAATCAGTGCCGATGAAGCCGGTGGATGAATTTGATACGCTGTAATCCTTTAATAATACCCATCCCATCGGTTTATTTAAATTGCTTTTTGTTCCTAAAAAGATTCTGTCACCGATAATAGGAGCCCCGATTCTCCCGTAAACCTCTCCTCCTATATTGGCGGCAGCTTCAATATCCCTGTCCATATACATTTTGCCCAGTGATATCATTCCTATCAGTGTGATAATCAGAATCAGTATTTTTTTCCTCATAGCCCTATCCCCTCCTATATCTACAAAGGTAGACTTTAAGAAATAGGGTGAAAAACGGTAAAACTGTATGCTTCAGAAAGAAAAAACATACATTTCTACACAAGAAACGTATGTCTATAATTGTCTGATTTAAGAAATATAAAGTATGTTTTTTGTATGTTTATTTTATTTTGATACAAAACGGTAAAGCTCATATTTTAGAGTGTACTTATATCATATTAGTTCGCACAGGATTTATTTTTTATCCGTTTTATTATATCATCTTGTCTATGATTAGAAAAAGAGTAAAGCTTTTTTGTTTACTTTACTCCTTGTAAGAATGATTTTGTTAATCCTTTTTATACTTGTATGTTAAGAAAAATAGTAGGCTGATAGATAAGAAGCCGATTCCCATATAAACCATGGTATTTGTATGATCGCCTGTGTTAGCTCCGCCCATGCTTGTGACCGGATTGTATTGGCCTTTGACTGATGGTTCCTTAGGTTCCTCTTTATCAGAAATCTTAAAATCCATCGTGTTATACGGTACATCTCCGTCGACGTTTTTATTTGGCTTCCATTCGGTAATCTCAATAATGTTTTCATCAGGCTTACCATCGCCGTCCGTATCAACATTCACATCAGGGATGCCGTCACCGTCGCTGTCAATGTCAATATCAGGAATGCCGTCTCCGTCAATATCGATATTGATATCAGGTTCACCGTCACCGTCCAAATCCACATTTACATCAGGCAGCCCGTCTCCGTCTGTATCAATATTTATCTCAGGCTTGATGTCATCTTTCCCTACGCTGTCAAAGCTGAATTTACCTGACTTATAATCCTTTTTAGGCTTCCATTCATGGATTTCAACAATATTGACGTTTGGTGTTTTTCCATCTTTTGAGATATTAATATGCGGTTTGAAGTCACCTTTATTATCAATGTTGATATTGGGAATGCCATCTCCGTCAGTATCGACATTGATTTTTGCCTTCACGCTTGTGCCTGTACAGTATTCCTCCAAGATACCATTATCGATATCTATCTGAACACACTTTGTCGGTTTCCAATCACTTTTCTTTAGAATCACTAGGTTCAAATCGGGCTTGCCGTCATTGTCTGTATCAATATTTAAATCAGGCTTTCCATCACCGTCACTGTCAATATTGAAATCAGGAATACTGTCTTTATCTCGATCTCCGTTGATAACGATCCATTGATTCTTTTCGGAATCCTTCCATTTGATGTTTAGATCGGGACATCCATCCCCATCAGGATCGTTGAAATCAGGAATTCCGTCTCCGTCTACATCTACATCGATTTTCTTAAGTGTAACTTCATGACAGCTTTCGGTATTTGTGTTGCCTGCGTTATCGGTAGGTGTTACGCATACGCGATAACTTCCGCTTGTTTCACTGATTGTGATGCTTGCCTTTTCATTAGTGACAGTCAAACTGCCTTCCTTAATCAATTCATCTGCGGCTCTTGATTGATTTTCTGATTTGTAGACCTTATAGCTGAGTTCTTTTGTGCCGCTTACCTTTAGGTCATCCTTCGCATCACTTGTCGTTATCTCAAATGACGTTCCCGGTTTAAAGAAAATTCCGCCGCTTAGCTTGTTGATGATATCCTGTAGCTTGTTGTTGGTATCTTTGGCTTTAATGTTTTTTACGCTCGGTGCTGTTTTGTCTATCTTGATGATTTCTTGTTTTTCTTTTGTGATAGCACCGCTGTCCTTTTTCATCCAAAAGCTTTGATTGGTCTCGCCTTCTCTTGTCACTGTGACTTGGTTCGGCTTCCATGTGCTTTGATCTAAAGACATATTGGTGTACTCATTATGATCGCTGATGATGTTGACATCTTTATTGGTCCACTCTCCGCTGTAGGCGGTATTGTTTCCGTCATCTAACTCCAAGTGGTACCAATCATCCTCAATGTTTTCCTCTTTGATTGTCAATGTTCCATCCTTAAAGGTAAAGATGTAGTTTGGATAGGTCTTGTTTAAGGTGTTGGTATCTCCCTTAATAGGATAACTTCCTGCGTTACTGTTTGTTTTGGCGGTCGTGCTCAGCTTGATATCATTCACTTGTATCGTATCCTGCACACCGTTCCATGTGACAAGATGAGATTTGAAATCTTGATAGGTCAGTGTCGGATTTACTTCGCCCTTCAGCTTTTCCTTATCATCGATAACGATTTCGATCGGTTTAGGCAATACCTGTACCATGATTGTTTTACTCAACGGTGTTTCTCCATCCGCTGTTCTTGTGATCTTGATACTGATATTTGTCGTTCCGCTGAATTTCAACGCATCAAATTCAGCTTTGTTTCCACTTACCGTCGGCGCAGAGATATAAGTCGTGTTATCTACCTCAAACGTATACTTTACATTCGTACTGCTTGAATCATCCTGTAAGCTTTTGATTTCAAAGTGATCTCCGTATACGATTTTCCCCGGTCGATTGACTGCCAGTGTACTTTCATCAGGCCCAAGTATTCTCATGCTTCCTTCTGCCGTTGCCTTGTTGTAGTTACGATTTCCTGCTTTCTCTACATTTAGTGGGATATCAATCCCGCTTTCACCGTCATAATCATATTCAATATCTACGCCGTTATTCGTCCATGCGACAGAAGTATTGATACTTGTATCAATCGTTATATAATAGTCCGTATCATTTACCTGTACTCCACCCTCATTACTTGACAGGTCTTGTTCATTTATAACAGGAGTTACCTTTCCTTTCCCGCTTGTCGCATATGTCACATCCGCAAATGATATCGTTTGGTCTGCCTTCTTGATAGTGATCGGAAGCTCGATCGTTTTATCTGCGTAATTACCGCTTGGATCATGACTGGTCGCTTCGACAATGACCTTGCCCATTTGCGTATTCAAGCTCGCATTTAAAACATGAACCAAACCGTTACTGTCTACCGATATCACATCGGTCGGACTTCCTGCCTTTAAGCGATAGGTTACTGTAGAGCCTGTAGGATTTCCTGCCGTATATAACTGAAACGCCTTATGCTTTCCATACACTTCCTCATAAGGTTTGTATTTATCCGTCTGCTTCGGCAGTTCATTACCTGCATTATCGGTATAGATGAATTCCTGTTCACCTGCCGTTACCGTAAAGGTAAGCTCTGCACTCGCATCTGCCTGCCCGCTCGCTCCCTTTTTCTCTGCGACGATCGTAACCGTTCCTGCGCCATGAATTGTAATCGCTCCGCTGTTTTGATTCACCGTAATTACATTTGATGAACCATCCTTTATCTTATAAGTTACCGGATTATGATTCGTACTTCCCTTTACCGTCGCATACACAGTTATATTCTTATCCGTAAATGCCACTGTCTTAGAGGTAATCGCCGTATTCGATGTACTGTTCTCATAAAATTTCAAAGCCTCAGCTGCTGCTACACCGACATTAATCGTTACCGGTATTTCCTTTGTGCTGTACTTGTCAGATACCGTTACCGTGATTGAATAGCTGCCCACGGCTAAATTTGCCTTTACCTTTATCACACCGCTTTGTGAATTAACTTCAAAGAAGGAGCCGTCACCGCCTGCCTTCAACCCATAAGTATAGGTTATGGTCCCGCTTGTTAAATTATCCGGAGTTCCCGGTGCTCCCTTTATCGTTCCGATCGTTCCCCCGGTCTTTATATTATTATCTCCGGTCGTAAAGGTAGGAATATTCGCATCACTTGAATTAGCGTGTGGTATTACGCTTCCCTCTACCTGTGCATAGAATACAATTTCCTTTTCCGTAGAAGCTTCTGCATACTTATCCAATTCGTTTTGCGGATCATCATCCACAGTTGCGCGAATTTTCACCTTTCCGTAAGCACCGTTTCCTTTATAGGTAATTTTACCTGTTTCTGCATCAATATCAATCAATCCGATATCTCCGCCGATCTTAGAATACGTGATTTTCATATCACTGTAAGAAGGAGAAACGCTTGCGCTCTCCTCCCACGTATTAGCTGCCTCACTAATTGATTTTTTAGTTGTATTCGGTTGATCAAACGTAATTGTCGGTGTTATTTGATCATTTACCTTTAATGTCATTTCAATCGGTTCTGACACATAATCCAAATTACTGATTCCCGGAGTTTTTTCAGTTCGAAGCTGTAATGTATAAGTCCCGACCCCTAAATTATTGATATCTAATTCAATGATTCCGTCATTACCGGCTGATAAATCCTTGGCTAATGTAAAATAATCCATTCCTTCGTTTTTAATCACCATTACAGAAATATAGCGGCTGTCTGAGGATATAGATCCTGTATCATATTTTATCTTGACTGTTTTTGCGCCCTTGAAGGTTTCAATACTACGCTCTTGTGTCTGATCCAGTAAAAAATTCAACGTTTTATCAAGCATGTTCAATCGATAGATATTTTCCGGATATTCAGGCTTCGTGATTTTATTCATACTTATGCTGACAGGCAACTTGTTATGCTTTATCGGGAAAATATACGCAATATCTTTACCGTCGATTGATGTTTCCGGTCGAACGGCAAGGTCTATTCTTGTAGGAACAGTTTCGGGATTGGTATAAAAGGCGCTTCCTTCAGAGCCCTCGCCCGTTCCGCTGATTCGTGAAAGACCGGCAAAGCATCTGACACCGGTGTAAAAGCGCATGGATCCTCCGCTATAGCCCGTATTGGCGCTGTTTTGTGTATACGGAGTTCCGTTCAATCCCAAATCCGGTCCGTAAAACGCTGTATTAATCATACCCAGCTCTTGTGAGGACGGAACATAAACAAAATCGCCGCTTTCTGAACCGACAATGGAATGAGGATCACTGGTAACATCCTGTGGTTTGATAAGTGCCTTCTCCTCACCGGTAAATGCATTCAGAAAGCCGGGAACAGTGATATTTTGGGGTGAAGTGAAATCTGAATCCGTATTGATCCATTGGCGAATTAAGCTTGTGGAATAATCAGCTACACCGTCATTAGAAAATTGTCCCATATAAAGCGCATATCGACTGAACAACAGCATACTTCCGTCACTGTTGTCACCTATATATCTCCATTGAATAGGGGTTGCCTTAGATCCATATAAATCGGTTGTAACAACATTGTCCTGAATAAATTTTCCGAATAAAATTGCCGTTCCGACTCTAGGCTTTAACGGCGAAACCTCTCCTTCGTCTGCAGCCTGCATATGTGTGTTGTAATACACATATCCTGTTGTAAACGCACCTGATAACAGTACCAGTGCCACCAATATCTTTTTCCACATAGCGTTTTCCCTTCCTTCTTTTGTCTATAAAGGTAGACTTTAAGAAATAGGGTGAAAAACGGTAAAACTGTATGCTTCAGAAAGAAAAAACATACATTTCTATGCAAGAAATGCATGTCTATAATTGTCTACTTCAAGAAATATAAATAGCATAAATTGTATGTTTCTCTTATTTTATGCATAATATAGTAAAACTCATATTATAGAGTACACTTGATTCACTTTTGTTCGCACCGCTGTTTTATTTTTGTTTCATTTTCATAAAAAAGCGACTTCATTGCTTTTAAAACCATGCTTGCCCTTTACCAAGAAGCAGAAACAGAAAATGTGCTTTTCATAAGCACATCTGTTAATTCTGAATATCCTTCCATGCCTTTAAGCCGTAAGCACCTGTCGCATGCTTGACTGCCTGATTGATCGCCTTTGCCATACAATCCGTAGCCAACACCCCGACTATATCCGGCTGAACCTCGATTTTACCGCTTGCCGTCACAAAAATCGTATCTCCGTCACTCATCGTATGAACCGGTCGAATCGCTCTGGCATATCCGTTATGCGTAATGCCCGCTATCTTAGTACACTGCGCCTTATCCAGCTTTGCATTTGTGACAATACAGCCGATCGTCGTATTTCCTTGCGGAAGCTGTTTCTCCAAATGCTTCAACAAAACAGCCTCGGTCGATAAGATTCGCTCGTCCATATATATTCCCGCAAGCTGTTCCCCATTTGCCTCATCGATGACATTGCCGCAGGCATTGACCGCAACGATTGCCGCTACCTGTAAATCATTCACCTGTACGCCGTAAACACCGATGCCGCTTTTCATCGCATGCTGCATTCCCATCAGCTTACCGACACTGGCACCTGTTCCCGCACCGACATTTCCCTGTTCGATCTTTGACTTTACATTTAAGCATGCCTGATAGCCCATCTGTTCATCGGGACGGCATTTACAATCACCGACACCTAAATCAAACAGGCTTGCACCGCACACGATCGGTACCTTCACAAAGCCCATATCATGACCGACATTACGCTCCTCTAAATAGCGCATGACTCCGTGCGCCGCAGCCAAGCCGAACGCACTGCCGCCGCTGAGACAAACCGCATGGATTTTTTGTACCATATTGATCGGATGCAAAAGCTCGGTCTCTCTTGTAGCGGGACCTCCGCCTCTCACATCCACACCTGCACTGCAGCCCTCCTCGCAAAGAATCACCGTACAGCCGCTGCCGCCCTGTGTATCCTGTGCCTGTCCCACCTGAAATCCTTCAATATCACTGATCGTTATCTGCTTCATACTATTCCCTTCTAGCTTTGCCCGCTGATGACATTATTCACCACATATAAGGGCTGTTCGCCCGATATCATATATTGAAAACCATAGGTCTTCGTATTCACATCATCTAAAAAATCCGGAATGATCTTTAAAAACCGCTCCCAATCATATACTACATAATCCAAATAGGAATAAAAGATACCGCCGGCCACTCCGATATTTTCCGCAATCTTTTCACGCTCACACAGGCTGCTGATTTTTTCCTCTAAGCTTTCTCTCAGCTCCGCCTGTTTGTTTCGCTCAATTTTCAAATGCTCATAAAAGATAAAGCCGACAATGATTCCGTTTGCCTCTGCCCAACGAATATGCGTATCATCATAATGCACCATTTCATTGATCAGCTGCAGCTGACTGGAAACACCGCGATACATATCATCACGAAGCCTCAGCTCATGCTTCCGCGGCAATATCGTATACGGAGAATACACCTGAAGCGGATTGTTCACATTGATCCAATGCTCGCTTTGTATCAAATCCTCAATAAAGGCAGGCAGATGATTTAAGGTAAAGCTTCCTTCCTTTTTTCGTTTCACGATTCGAACATTTTCCAATAAATACATCGTATCGATTTCACCGATACAGGCTATCAATAACTGATAGGCAATCTGAAGCTGCCTCTCTTTATGTACTTGATATAAATGACTGATCGTAATATCCAAGGATAAATGCTGATTACGAATATGCGGAAACACATAGACATCACGAAAGCCGATCATATAATCTCCTGCATCTACCATAAAATCCCGATTTCTGCTTTTTTGTTTTGCGTAATAAAAATCCCAATGCTTATTCAACTGCTTCGGCGCATATTCGATCACATAGCGCAAATACAAGATAAACAACGGATCACGCTTCGGAGAAAGGGTCAGGGAATAACGCTCATTGCTGTTTCTTGCGATCGTAAATGCACATTCACTTAAACATATATCAAGCGTTTGTTTCATTTTGTGCTGAAGCTCTGCTTTACTGTGCGGTAATTCATCACATAGTTCCCGCAGCTTTTGTTCTTCCTGTTCAAAAGCATCCCAAAATCGCATTACCTGATCCTTAAATGATTTCATACAGCCTTCCTCCTTACATATTATTATATACGATTTTCATGCTTTTTTATCAGCAGTTTGTAAAAAAGTTTATTTCGTATGAAATAAGCTTGTACCTCACATATCTTAAGACTAAGTAAACATTATTCATAAATACCCTATTGAAGTCAGTAAATAAACATAATCAGAATAATCTGACTGTCAGAATACGGATGAGATTACTGTAAATAAAAAAATGCACATACTTACATGTGCATCGATCCTATCTATTTCCAATCCATATCCTTGAACAATTCTGCAATCTCTACTTCGAGAGCCCCCGCTAATCTTTCAATGACCTTCAGAGTTACATTTCGCTTACCCCGTTCGATATCGCTGATATAATTGCGATGAACCTGTGTACGGGTTGCCAAAACCTCTTGCGGCAATCTTCGCTTGATACGCAGCTCATGAATGCGTTTACCGAAGCGAAACTCAATTGATACCGGATTTATTCGTTCATATTTACGATTGCTGCAGCTGTCAACCTCCTTATGCGCGGCGCTCAATGAGATGCAATACTCATCATTGCGTGCCATAGAAATCGTCCTTTCCACAGCCATAATAACATATATTAAAATTTTGTAAAGGGTAAATGCAGCTTTTTCTTATAAATTTGATAAATGAGATAGGCACTCATTGTACCCCATGATAAAAGGATAAACAGAAAAAACATACGGCCCTGTGTCTGCAGGTCCTTGCTTAATGCTTCACTGTCACTGATTGCCATTACGCTTTCACTTTCCTCAATCGCAAGCAATTCCTTTTCATAGAGATATTCGGGATTATGAATCAGCGTATACGCATTATTTTCCTGAATCAAGCGCTTTTGAAGCAGTTCATCATCGACAAAGATATAGACAGCCAAAGGCTCCGACACCTGTGTACTCGGATCGATTTCCATTTCAATTTTTTCTGCGTCCGCTAATAAGGAACATGCCTTCGTCCACCCTGCATCATCTGTCTTTAGATTAAACAATGTGATTTCAAAGGGCTCGTCCTTTTCCTGTACCACGATATGCTCCTTTTCACAGCTTTTCAGCTTAATTTCATAACGCTGTTGATGTAAATAAGGAAAAAGGGCAAACAAAACGGTTATTAAAAGCTTCATACTTATCACCATTTACAGTTTGCACCATAATCATCTGTTTATTCATTGCGATATTGACTTGCCAATTCCTTCAGTTTCGCCAATCGATGCTTCATACCCGATTTAGAGATCGTTTCACCGGTCTGTTCATAATAGGCATCACAAAGCTCATTTAAGCTTGCCTCGGGATTTTGTCGGCGCAGTATTGCCGCTTCCTGCAACTTTTGCGGTAAGGTATCCAAGCCGCGATAGGTTTCGATCCACGCAATATCCTCTAACTGCTTTTTACCGGCACTGATCGTTTTCATTTCATTTGCCAGCTCACAGTTATCAAGTCGTGTTAAAGAATTCATAAAATCACGCTGAATGCGGCTGTCCTCAAACGCAAACAGTGCATCACTGGCACCGATACAGCGCAGAAAGTCTGATATCTTATCGCTTGCCTTTAGGTAGATGACCTCTTGATTGCGGCGATGAATGTACTTTGCCGGAAGCGCAAAGCGCTTCATCAGCACTGCTAAAAAATCAGCCTGTGATTTGGAATTTGCGACAATTTCCAAATGATAATTCGCCGTCTGCGGACTGTTGACGCTTCCCGATGCCAAAAAGGCTCCGGCCAAATACGCTCTGGCGCAGCATTCCTCATGTATCATATCATCCTTCGGATGCGATCGCAGACCTTCCTCGTCCATGATCTGCAGATCCTTTAAAATATCACTCGCAAACGCATTCACACGTAAGATATAAATGTTGTTTTTTTTCAGCTTCATTTTGCGCATGACCGAAAGCTGAGCACTTACCTGATAGCGTTCCTTCAACAGCTTTAAAATACGCTTTGCGGTATTCACATTTTCACTTTTGATTTCAAGTGCCATGCCTTGACTTGTCAAGGATAAACTGGCACACATTTGTATCAATGCCGAAAGCTGTGCTCTTGCACAGCATTCATGAAGCTCAT
Source organism: uncultured Erysipelotrichaceae bacterium (assembly GCA_947649125.1). Taxonomy (GTDB): domain Bacteria; phylum Bacillota_I; class Bacilli_A; order Erysipelotrichales; family Erysipelotrichaceae; genus C-19. The sequence continues at coordinate 16,475 of CANSQL010000011.1, forward strand.
TTATTGAAATTTCAGCCTTTACCTCTGTTGTAAAGCTCATTTGTATCAATCCTTACTGTTGATCAATTCTTCCATAACATCACGAACCTTATTCGCATCATGGCGAATCAAATCATTCTCAAATTTTAAAATATCACGCTTGATAATACGATAGGGATGCTCCTGCTCATTGATAAAGACCTCCCATGCGCCCATATCATGATATTTATCCATAACACTGTCACTGATCGCATTGTTATGAAAAACGACAGTATCTACTGCATAAGGACCCGTATGATCAACGATTGCCTGTACATGGTCCTCTAAGGAATAGTGATCGGTTTCACCCGGCTGTGTCATCGCATTACAGAAATAGATTTTCTTTGCGCTTGATTTAGACAGCTCCTCGCGAATACCGTTAATGATCAAATTCGGCATAATGCTTGTGTATAGAGAGCCGATTCCGTAAATTATGATATCCGCCTCATGAATGGCAGCCAACGCCTGTGCACTTGCCTGTACCTCGCTTTGATAAAAGACCCGACTGATTCGGTTATTAAAGCTTGGGATGTTGCTTTCTCCGCGCACGATCGTGCCGTCCTCCATGACCGCAAACAGCGTAATGACCTCAGTGCTGCTCGGTATAATATCACCCTTTACGTTCATGACCTTACAGAAGGCCGCAATCGCATCGATAAAGCTGCCGCAGTTCTGCGTCAATGCCGTTAGTAACAGATTGCCTAAATTATGGCCGCCGATATCACTGCCCTCGCCCTCAAAGCGATGATTCATCAAGGTAGAAAACAGACTTTCGCTTTCTGCCATCGCACACATGACATTTCTGATATCGCCCATTGCCGGAATATGATACTGCGCTCGAAGTCGACCGGTGCTCCCGCCGTCGTCAGCCACCGTAACGATTGCCGAAAGCTTGATATTGCCGAGCTGCTTCAAGCCTCTTACTATAACCGAAAGACCGTGACCGCCGCCGATTACCACCACATTTTTCATAATTATCTCGCCTTCTTATCTCGATGGGACTTATAACAATGATAGCTTTTCCGATAATGCTCATGAAGCCAATTCGTAACCGAAATCGAACGATGCTTACCGCCGGTACAGCCGATACCGACCGTTAAATGATTCTTGTTTTCCTTCGCATACGATTCAAAACAGAAGTCCAAATAATGGGTAATATGCGCCAATAAATTCTTTGTTTCATCGCATGCCATCACATAATCAAAGACTTCCTTATCATCTCCGGTCAAATCCTTTAATTCATCGATATAAAACGGATTCGGTAAAAAACGCATATCGAAGATCAAATCGGCATCTAATGGCACACCGTATTTAAAGCCGAACGATACAAAGGAAATAGAGAATACCTGATGTGAACTCAGATTCAGCTTTTCCATCAATATCGCCTTAAGCTCAGCCTGTGATAATTGTGTGGTATCAATACGCATCATCGGACGATCATTCAAGGCTTCAAACATATCACGTTCTACCTCGATTGCTTCTTCTAAGGTATTTGCCTTTTGAAATAAAATCATCGGATGATGTCTGCGTGTAAACTTATACCGCAACAACAGCTTTTCATCACTGGCATCTAAAAAAATCACTCTGACATTCGCATCACTGTTTTCAAAATAATGCAGATATTTCGGATAATCGATTGCCGGTGTAGCTAACGCAATATTCGCATAGCGTGAATCAGGCTGATCGTTTATAATATCACCGAGATTAGACAACAACTGTACCGGAAACTGATCGATACAATGATAACCCATATCCTCTAATATGCCCATGGCGCTTGTTTTACCGGCACCGGACATTCCTGTAACTAATAATATATTGGATTGCGGCATATGATCACCTCATCATAAGTTTACCACAGCTTCCGCATGAAAACCAGTCATATTATGCTTTATCATCATGAAATCATATATTGCTCACTGTCATAGTAAAGTCCTTCACTTCAGTTTATGCGAAAGGACAGCGCATCATGATTCCTATCTATTCATTAATAGCTTCTTATATAAAAAATGCTGTATCTGAATACAGCAGCTGAAAGCAGATAATAAAAGGCAAACCATAACCGGTATGGGCAGTCATGATTCGCCTCTCTTTATCCGCAACAATTATAATATAAAATTAGTAATAAAATATTGCACTTTATAATAAAATTTTGTACTGTTACTTCATAAATAAATCTTGATATTCCTTCGGTGTCATTCCTACCATTTTACGAAACATTTTCGCAAAATAGCTTTGACTTTGAAAGCCTACATCAAAGGCAACCTTTTTTACACGCTGTTGTTCCTTCAACAAACGCTTGCTTTCTTCAATGCGTACCTCACCTACCACATCGGTAAAGTTTTTTCCGAATGCAGACTTAATCAGCTTACTGACATAAAACGGCGAAACATTCAATTCCTTCGCCAAATCATTTAAGCTGATCGGCTTACGGAAATTCTGATTGATATAATTCATTGCCTTTTTAGCTAAAGTGTTTGTTTCATGATACTGTTCATTACGCAGCGGTCGAAATAACGACTGCAGTACATAATGAAGGGAAACCTCAAAGCTTTGATACTTTTCTTCCTCCTTCAGTTCAAATGCAGGAAGTGAATTGATATCGATGCTGACCTGAACGAGCTGTTGAAGCTGTACGGTCAAATCCTTGATCAACTGATTAACCGAATGTGTGATATGCTCGGCGGAACAGACAAGCAGCTCTTGGGCTAACTCATGAATGATATGATCCATTTTCTTTTCGTCTTTTTTTCTAAAGGCCTCCAGCATGCGATTTTCATATACCGATAAATCTACTTGGATATGCTTTTCCTTTTCATCAAAGACAGCGATACGAAGCGGTTCATCTTCACTGTACAGGTGCATACGGCGAATTGCCTGTGAATAAGAGCGCTTGAAATTTGCCAGCTGAGTTTGTACAGAACCGATACCGAGCGGCAGCTCCTTGACATGGTACTGTGCCAATACATATTCAATGACCTCAATATCCTGCGCCAAAAGCTTACGATTATGAAGCAAGAAAAACACATGCTTATGATCGATCACATCATAAAGACAGCTGTAGCCGATATCACAGAGGTCCCGCTTTAAAGCACGCATATTCTTTTCCATGCCGTCGTGTGCTTCCAGCAGGATACACAGTGCTGTATTGGCACTGATATTCAAATAACGCAGATGATTTTGTATTTCAATTTCACTGTGATTACTCAAAATCGTATAGAGACATTCCTGTTCAAGCACCGGCTGTATTTCCGTATACTTCTTTAACAGTGCTGTTTCACTCATTTCCTTGTTTTTCGCAACCTTGATCGTTGATATCGCATGAGATACGGCAGAGATTAATTCCTCAGGCTTTGCCGGTTTCAGGATAAAATCCTCAACACCGAGTCTGATCGCATCACGCGCATAGCTGAAATAATCATAAGAGGTCAAAATCAAATAAATCGTGTGATGATGAAACTGCTTCATCGCTTCGATTGCCTCTAAGCCGTTCATGATCGGCATATCAATATCAGTCAATACGACATCGGGCAATACCCGTTGATAATAATCCAATGCCTCTCTGCCGTTTTTTGCCGTATACAGCCGCAACATGCCCTTAAAGCGCTCATTCAATATTTCATAAAGCGAATCACGTTCTATTTTTTCATCCTCAACAATCAATACTGAGCACATCATTCGTTTCATTCGTTCACCTCAATTTTCATCGTAAATGTAAAGCCGCAGTCAACTGCACTCTCTACACTGATATCCACACGATTTTTATAAATCGCTTCTAATCGTCTTACTACATTATACAAGCCCAAATGCTCCTCCTTTTCATCGTGAAAGCCTTGAAGCAGCATCTGTTCGCATTTCTCTGAATCCATACCCTCTCCGTTATCTGATATTTGAATATACAGATACGGCTCCATATAACGAACGGAGATAATGATTTCACCGTTTTCCTCACAGTTTTTTAAGCCGTGCTTTAATGAATTCTCAATCAAAGGCTGAAGGATCATGCCGGGTATCGCAATATTGGGTATATTTTCATCAACGCTTAAATCAAAACTGACGCGATCGCCTAAGCGCTTTTCCTGAATCACGATATAATTCTCTACTGCCGCAATTTCACTCAGCATATCACTCATTTTATTTTGTTTATCTAAGCCATAGCGCAGTAATGCACCGGTACGCTCAATCATCTCACTGCATTTGACAGCATTTTCCTGCAGCGCTAAGCGATAGGTCATATTCAAGGTATTAAAGAGAAAATGCGGGTTGATTTGATTCTGTAGCATCTTTACTTCACTTTGAGCCAATAATTCATCCTTTTTCAGATTCTCATTTTCCATCTCCAAAAGATTCTTTTCTAATTCGGCATTTTCTTTCGTCGTTTCAATATCCTTTTGTACGACCTTTGCCATTTCATCCAGTTCCTCACATAACGCATGGATTTCACTGTTCGTATTGGATATTTTAGTTAAATCATAGGTTCCTGTCTTTATTTTTCCGATATTTTTTAAGATTGCGGTCAAGGGACGTAAAATCGATTTTTCCGCAGAGCGATAAAACCACATCATCCATAACAGTAAGGCAATACAGAACAGAACAAATAACAGTATTACCGTTGCCTTGATAAAATCCAAATGTGAAGAATGATATGCCATTTGATTGGTCAAAAGCTCATAGTAGGTATCCGAGGTGCTCTTGATCAAATCATAGGAATCAAGCAGCTTTGTATAGTTATCCTCATAGCTGTCTCCCGGAGTTTGAAAGGCCTTTTTCGTTGTTTCTACCTGTTCCAAATAAGAATCCAGCATATTCTGAAGCAAGCGAATTCGCCATGTATCATCATATTCATTATAATCAAGCGCATCAAGCTGATTTCTGGCATAGTTAATTTTTTCTTGATACTCCTTATAAGAGGCTTCATCATCTGAATACAGATAATCCTTAAACTGTTCATTGGCATCATTTAACGCATCATAAAATTCACTGACATAGCGATATTGATAAGATGCGGTTCGATATTGATTTACCGTATACAAATTCATAATGACGGCAATAACGGAAATCAACAGTGCGATACAAAAGCCGATCACGTGAAAGCGCACGATCTGTTGCTTCAGGCTTGTCATCTTAGCGTTGGACGGCATTGACGTATTCCTCCGCATTTTCCGGTGTAACAAGCTGTATCGTAGCCGGAATGATTTCCTTTTTCGCCTCGCCTGAGATAAAATATTCATTTAAGTATTTTACCGTTTCAAAGCCGTAATCATAAAACGATGTAGTAATCGTTCCGTTGATTTTATTCTCCTTTAATAAACGAATTGTTGCTTCCATATCATCAACACCGTAGATCAAATAGTCATTTTGGCGCTCATAAGCTTCAAACGCTTCATAACAGGGTTCCGCAGATTCACCCGCAAAATTAATTGCGACATTTGTATCCGGATGATCGCTTAAGGTTTGCGCCCATTCCTTTTTGGCTCGTACAACATCGGAGCGTGATGAAGTAACAGAAACGATTTCAAAACCGCCCGAATGCTTTTTAAAAACATTTTTGATTTGTTGAATTTGTTCCTTTGCGATCGTAAAGCTTTCCTGTGCCACCTGAATCGAGATGATTAGCTTTTTATCCTTGCCCCAGTTCTTTTCGATATCCGCTAAAATAAGCTCTGCCTGCTTATGGAAATCCTTTCCGAAATAGGCAGTACGCTTACTTTCAGGCATATCGCTGTCCACAAAGATCACCGGTATATCAATTGAGGCAGCCGCATCTACAACGGCGGAATCAACGACTCCCTGTGTGATGATCGCATCCGCTTTCTGCAGAATGCCCGTTTTCATCACATCATTCATACGATTTGTATCAATCGTTTTCGGACCGATCCAATCGCAATGATATTGATAGAGCTCACAAGCATCCATAAAGCCGCTTTTTGCCTGCAGCCATAAATTATGATCGACTAACGGCGTCACAAACAGAATATACGTTCCTTTATTATTATCCGAACGCTTGCCTGTATAATGACAGCCCGATATCATCGCAATCAGTGCCGCAAGCATTGCCGCTCTGCTTTTTCGCATACGATTTTCACCTCTTTTCTCTCAAAATGTACACATTTATAGATGAAGGTATTCCTAATCAAAATGTGTGCTTTTTGTTTGTAAAACAAACATTTCTTTTATATCCTTTCATGTTTTTTAAGGTGTACCTTTTGGGAATATTTATACTATTTTATACTTATATGTTAGCACATGTTTACTATTAATCAAGCATTTTTTCAGAAATTAAATAAAATAATTCGACACTTTTTATATGATAGCGTTTACGGATATAAAGCGCGAAAAGGCAGAGGATAAGCTGCATCCTCTGACCTTTGCCTTTCTTTAGATTAATCCTCTAAAACACGCTCCGTTTTCTTAGTGATAAGAATCAATACTGCCCCTAACAGGATATAAACAGGCAGTGTACTTGCCGCAAACGGGTGTGTCGCCGTATTGACGATCGGATTCTCTGATGATACGATCGCATAATAGGAATTATGATTCGTTGTAAAGCTGATATAGCCGTTTTCAATCCGTGACGGTATCAGTGTCGTTTTACCGTTATCATCGATATATACAATACCTAAATTACGCTTATTCATAAGCTTTTCATCAAGCTTGATCTTTACGGTAATCTTATCTTTTAGCTTATATTCTTTATTATTTCTAAGCATATAGATATCAAACAACTTTTCGAACGTATATTGTTTCAACAATGACTGATTCTGAAGCTTATCTAAAACAGCCTGCTTCAAATCATCTTTCAAGTCATCTACGATCAACTGAACATTCTGCGGGAATTTACCGAATACAGTAACTTGATTGTCTTTGTTTACAAGCTGATCCACATATTCAGTTACCGGCTTGTTTGAATCGTCAGGAATTTCCGGCTTATCCGATTCATCCGGTTTCTCAGAATCATCCGGTTCATCAGGTTTTCCCGGTTCATCAGGTTTTTCCGGTTGATCAGGCTTATTAACGCTTTCCTCCTTCAGAGCACCGATTGCATCATTCAATGTTTCTGTCGCCTTATCAAGCTCACTTTGCTTAACGGAATCACTTTGATACAGCTTAACAGCATTATCATATGCTTTTTTCGCTGCCTTCCATGATTCTGCGGTATAATCCTTTTCGTTTTTATTTTCAAATTCATCGATTGCGGTTCTTAGTGCTTCTCGATCCAACTTAATTAAAGCGGCATATTTCGCCTCAATTTCACTGCAGGCATCATTGATCTGCGTCAAAGAAACCGCTGCTTCCTCATATAGTGCTTTACCGCTTTCAATCGCCTCTGCATATGCGTTCCATGTATCAATATCATAATCTGCCTGATTCAAATCATCAAACGCATTGATCAGCGCCAACAAAGGTTTACGGTCTACTGAAATCACCGATGCTTCAAAGGCTGTAACTGCAGCCTTCAAAGAATCAATCAAGTCCTGTGCTTCACTTGGATCACTGATTGCCGCAAACGCTGTTTCCGCATCCGCGATCGCCTGATTCAATGTATCGAGTGCTTCCTGCGGATATGCACCGTCAGTATCGCCTACCACCGCTTCCTCGGCAATTTTCTTTGTCAAGCCAAGCTGAATGCGATATTGATCTAAAATATCAAATCGGGCTAAAATTTCCTCAGTTTCGGTTTTCAGCTGCTGTGCTGCCTTATCGATATCAGCCTGTGTGATCATATACTGATTGTATTTCGTTACTGCAGCCTCATATGGTTGATCAAACAGATTTTTAAAGGCATCATTACCTAATGCAGCAATTTCATTTCTGATGATATCTGTATAATTGATTTCCTTTAACAGCACACTGCGATCGACATAAACAAGCCCATCGCGATAGAATTCCTCAAGAGCCGTATTTAACCGATTGATCCATGCGGCTACATCTCTGGAACTCATGGAATCCTTTACGGCATCCTTCGCTTCCTGCAGCTTCGCTTCGATTTTAGCCTTTGCTTCTTTTGTATAGCTTCCGTTCATATCATTATAGCTCTTATTCGCTAAGATATTTTCAATTTCAGTGATTCGCTCCTGTAAGTCCTTTCGCTTATCGGTCTTAAAGATTTTTACTTCCTTGAGAATCATATCCTTTGTCGGAGTAATACGTGCTTTATCGGCAAAAATAGATTCACTCAGCAGAATATCCTTAGAGGTTACCTTAGCACTCTCCTTACGTCCGTCAAATACGGTCGTCCATTTTGCGTTGTCCGCATCATACAGCTCAACGATATAATTTGCCGATGCCGTTTCCGTATATACAGCCAGTACGGATATATCGGAAGGCTTTTCAAAGGTAATCGTAATCGGTGTATCGGCAGCCGCATGATAATCGCTTGTCAAGCTGTCATCGATAATACTTTGCGCTGCGCTTGGATCAATCGCTGCACCTGTCGCAGCATTCTCCGGTGTTCCGCCGTAAATTCTTGTTTCATATAAGCGCTCCTCAGCCAAATAGGCACTGCCCTGTCCGTTATTGCCCAAATGCTTAAAGATAAGCTTCGTGCCTACCGCATGGACATCAAGACTGATTGTCGCATCATCCAGCAAGCTCAGCGATTCAGAGCGATCAACCACAAGAGTACGATCTCCCTGTTCGTTTTCAACATAGATGACGTATTTCAAGCCTAAGCCGGCTTTTTCAAATGTAAGATCAACATGATCGATATAATATTTTCCGTCTAATTCGTAAGTAATTTCCTGATTGCGAATACCGTTCACAAAGGTATTGTTATTATCATCCAATGTGTTTTGATATTTGTTTTCGGTTACAGCGTTAAGCTTCGCTCCGTCATTAAAGATAATATTGTCATTTTTCACAACCGGACCGAAAGCCTCAAGCTCAGCGATATCAAACCATCCTGAGGTTCCCGACTGCTTGCCCTTAAAGTCTACCTTGATTTTTGAAATTGTATCATTTACAGGAATCTTATAGGTTGATTTATTTTCACCTGTTTCAGATAAAACGATAGTTTCACTGCCGTCAGCTTTCATCGTAATGACATCAAAGATATAGTATTTTGTATAGCTTTCCTTATTAAAGGTCAACTGAATATCCGTAATAAACTGCGGTGCTTCCAAATCAACGATTGCATAGCCTTGTTCACCCTCCGCATATTGATCATGATTCCAGAAGGTACTGTAATTACCGTCGGTAATGGCCGCAGGTCCGCCGCTGGAAGCATCGGTGCTGACTGTTGCAGGCTTACCGAGCGCATAGTTCTTTGTTTCTGCCAAGGACTCCGTAGATAACACCTTGATTTCCGCTAAGCCCGGACTTGCCGCATCACATGGATCGGCACAGCTCCCGGCACTTAAGCGATCGGTAAAGGTGAAATATACCTTTGCGACTTCTTTTTTCTGCAGCGGTATTTTCATTAAACGATTTTCAACCGGCGCAGTTGTACTGTTCTCATCTACGACCGTTGTTTTATTTCCGACGGCATCTTCAATTTCAATCTTATATTGGAACGGTAAACCGATTTTCTCAAAATAAACCTCGATAAAATCAGCATTCACAGCACCTCTGAGGTCTAAGGTCAGTGTACATGGATACATGTCGTTCTTATTGCCGCTCCATGAGGCTGTCCACATCGTATTTGTATCACCGTCGGTCATATTCGCCAAATCACCGGTTCCGGTCGAACGATCGGCGCTCACTGTTTTACCTAAGGCAACATTTTGATATTTGATTACCTCTAATACCTTTCCGAAAACCTCAACCTCTGCCAAATACACAGAGAATTGCGCATAATCACGTGTTGACATCGTTAAGCGAAGCTGGGTCGCTTTTACTGTTTTTACGATTTGGGTGTTGCTTTGCATCGCCTCACCGGTATGCTGAGGCTCATATATCTGCCATGCGCCGTTTTCATCCATATATTCGACCTTGTAGTCCATCGGATAATCACCGGCAGCCTGACGAATTGCGATGTTCATATCGGTAATTTCATACAGTCCCTCAAGGTCAAGTGTGAGCACATGGGGTCCTGCGCCTTCCCCCTCCCAGAAGGTACCGGTAGAGCCGTCGGTCATATTCGCCAAGGAACCTGCCTTTGTTGCGGAAGGAGTGGTAAATATCTTGCCCTTGGCAATATTCACCTTGCCCTCAACAACACCGCCGTTGGCACGAAGTGTCGTTGTTGAATAATCATCAAAGGCCTTTTGTGCGTTTTCCTTCAGCTTAGAAGTATTCGCTGTTGTATCAAACGCATAGCCGTCATCGCTTTTCAGATTTGCCCAGCGCCAGCCCCATAAAAACCAATTGCTTTCTGCTTTCACATATTCCGGATTTTTCGTCGTTTTATCTAATTCTGCCTGACGATTCGCGATCCACATGCTCCAACGCTCATAGTAATAGGATTTTGTCAGCCCTGCCCATTTGCGATTGGAATAATCGTTCAGTGAGCTGCTGCGAGTACCGCCCCATGTCGTAATCAACGCTCTGGCATTGAATTCAAATAAATCCATTGTCCAATCATCAGCATCCGCTAACATATTACGAGCATCGTTGATCCATGTGCCGACCATAAATTCCTCATTGCTGGATAAGATTTCATCACTCAATGCGATGATTTCTAAGAATTTGGTCGCATAGCTCTTAAATGCAGCACTGTCAGCGGCATTGTAGGCCTCGCGCATCAAGGAATGGTATTCCACCGCACTGTTGCACAGCACCTGTTCAGCTACATCGGCTAAATCATACTGAAATGCCGGTGAACTCGCAAACGCATCATAGTTATCAATCAACAGCTCTAACGCTTTATCTAATTCAGTTTTATCATACAGAATACTGCTGTGGCCCCAAGTGGAAGCAGCGCTGAAGTTTAAGCCCGGTCGCGCATTGATTACAGTTTCGGCCGCACCTTGGAAATACTGGCCTTTTTTCGCATATGCTGTTTCATTTAAAATCTTCCAAGCTTCCTGCAGTGTATCACTTGTACCGCCGGCTCTGCGCTCTGCGTATTTTTCCAACCATGCATGATAATCAATCGGGTCCTTGGACCATGTCATATCAAAAAACAGCTCATACGCTACCGGAGAGTTTTCGAGTGCCTCAGGCGTAATTCCGATTCCCTTCATATAGTTTTTATTTTGGAAATCCTTAGGCATCTGTTCGGCAGTTACCTCTAATTCACCGTCTAATCCCATACGTCCGCCGAAGTTATGCAGCATATTCCAAATCCAAGGAACCTGATGGTTTTCCATTACACCGTTTTCTGCATTTAAATCCGATTGTAAATCAAGCGCCAATGCCTGACTCGGTTCAACTAAGCCGCCGAGCTTCGCATCATTCAGGTTGCCCTGCCATTGCTGCATGACCCAAACAGCCTCATCATCGGCCTTCAGCATTTCGCTTTGAACCTGCTTATAGATTTCCGCGATGTCCAAGCCTGCCGTATTACCGCCCTCATGGAACGGATCGGCCGCATAGTAGTGAGACACATCACCGAATACATTGCGCTGTGCTTCATAGAATTTTGTTGCCATTTCAGGGAAATAATTTTTCTTTCCGGCTGCAGTATCAGAAGCCGTTAAATACGGTGATACGATTGCCGGACGAGTAAATGTCGGCCACTGATCGATCGGTGTCAATACCGCACCGTTATTTTTATCATCAAAGGTCAACGGTACTTGACCGCTGAAGCCCTGAATCACCGGCTGAATGCCATAGGTCTGCATACGATCATGCATTCTGCGCCCGAGCTCTACACGCTGTTCAAACCAGCTGTCCGGAAGCGGACCGCCGAAGCTGTATAGGTTCTGCATATAGAACCACGCAAAGTAACCCGGACCTGAAATGTAGTCCTTGATTTCTTCATCCGTGTAGTTATACTGAAGCAATAATTGACGAATCACTTCCTCCTGTCCGACGATATCCAGCATCAAATTGACACCGTTCATTGCGGCCCAGTCAATAAATGCCTCATATTCGTCCCAGTTCCAAAATGACATCGTATAGGAATATGTACAGAAGTTCAGCGCATAGCGCAGATCATACTGTGTCGTTTTAATGATTGCCTCACCGACCGGTACAAGCTCTTTCATATCAGTATTGCTGGCAAACAGCGGATTATAGTCTACGCGTGCATAATTCTTTAGGTAATAATTAAAGCCGCTCGCTAACGCAATACCGTTATTACCGCGAATTACGATCGTACCGTCAGGACCGTCCTTCACCTCATAAACATCCTGTCCGTTTAAGCTTGAACGCAGTTCAAAGACAAATGAAGCCTTCCATTTGTCACCGATAACACGACCGACAAGATTAGATGCTTCTTTCAATACCTTTTCATTCGCATAAGCTTGATCTGTTTCAAACTTATCCCATTCACTTTTCCAAGTGCTTTCTTCCCAAGAGGTTACTTTGATTGCTTCCTTTTGCGGAACCTCATTATTGATCTTATTTCCGTATAATTCAATATCAGCTAAATTCGTTTCATAGCTGTTGGAATTATATGCCATATTGATACGCAAATAAGCAGCTCTTGTCGATACATTATGCGTATCACCGCTTGCATCCGCCGCCTTCGTATCCGTTTTAGAAACGATTTTATCATAATGACTGCCGTCGGCAGACGCATAAATATAATAATTGGAATAAGAGCCGTCTACCTGATTAAAAATCTTAATTGATGTCAGATCATAAGTACCGTCTAAGGTAATATCGATATATCGATTATGATCGCTCATACGACTTTCTAATTGTTCGGCATTACTTGCCCCCTCGCCTTGATGGCTCATCGTTTTCCAATAAGTTGAATGATCGCCGTCAACCGCATTGCCGATCGGATGACTGCTCGCACCCTTCGCTTTTACCTGATCTGCAGTCAAATTAATTTTACTGCCTGCAGCTCTGGTATTTGTCATAGTAAACACACCTAACAACATGCTGAAGGATAATACAGATTTAACTATTTTATTAAGTATCATACTCTCACCTCTCTACTATAAACTATAACAAAAAACAGTTGAAAAAATTTTGCATTCATTAATAATATCTTGAATTTTTATCATAAACTACATTAAAAAAAACATAATTTTCCTATGGATTATGCAAAATTAAAAAGACAGGTAAATAAGTGATACAAACCCGTTGAAGCAGATAAGAGAAATAATGAAATTTCACCGATCTGCAGAGGGGAAGTTACCGTCCTTACCTGTCTTATGTTAAAATTATTCCACCGATTTCAATGATTCTACCATCGGAATTTTTTTCAGCTTACGATACATTACAATATTGACGATAAAGCCAAACAGCATCGTAATACCGAATGAAATCAAAAAGCTGGATAAATCAATATTTCTTCCGAACATCACATGTTCCATTTCCGCAAGACTCATAATCAGCTGATGCAGTCCGATACCGAGAAGCAAGCCGCATAAGGAACCGATCATTGTCAACAGAATATTTTCACGATATACATACTGCGCAACCTCAGGATCATAAAAGCCCAATACCTTGATTGTCGCAATTTCACGTAAGCGCTCCGAAACATTGACATTGGTCAGATTATATAAAACGATAAACGCCAATAAGCCGGCCGCAACCACAAGCACGACTACAACGATGCTCAATGAGGAAATCATATCGGAGAAGCTTTCCGCCGCACCGCGATAAAAGGAGAGTGAGGATACGATATCGTGCTTCATTAAATCATTACCTAATTCCTGTTCCGCTTGATTTGAGGATTGCTTCAGCTTTAAGACAAAGGCATTGTCATAGGGCTGTGTATGAAAGACCTCTTTATAATAGCTTGCGGAAAGATAGATATAATGACCGATATAATTTTCTACGATCCCGACGACCTTGATTTTTCTGATAGCTCCGTCTTTATCTTCAATTTTTAACAGATCGCCCACAGCTGCACCGCTGTTCATTGACAGCTTTTCTGAAATCAAAGCACCGTCTTGACTCAATGCGATCTCCTTTTGACTGCCGCGCGCATGAAGAGAAATAAAGCTTGTCATTGCCTTTGGATCGCTCGGCGTTATCAGTGTGACAGAAGCCGATTCATCATCGATGGGTACGGTAATATTATCCATTGTCAGCGCCGTTACTTCCGCAATGCGAGAGTCTGCCTGCAGCTGTTTTTTCATTTCCTTCAGCTCAGATGTCGATGTATCATCCTTCAGCTGAAGCGAAGCATCGTATTTTAAGATTTCACCGTACTGCTTTGTCACAACGGTTGAAATTGAATCCTGAATCCCGAAGCCTGCGACCAGTAATGCGCTGCAGCCGCTGATGCCGATCACTGTCATTAAAAAGCGTTTTTTATATCGAAAGAGATTTCGTGCCGTTACCTTTTGAATAAAAGATAATCGCTTCCATAACGGAGTGATGTGTTCCAACAATATTTTTTTGCCTGCCTTCGGTGCTTTGGGACGCATCAACAGCGCGGGTGTTTCGGTCAATTCCTTATAAACTGCCGTAAACGCAGCCGCAACGGTAATTAACGTAACGATCGCACCGGCACTGAAGGCCAATACCGGCTGTGCGACAAATGAAATCGAAGGCAGTGTATACATGATATTCCATGAATCAAAAATAACGGTCGGGAATATCGTCATACCTAAGCTGCAGCCGATGATACTGCCGATTACACTCGCAATCAACGCATAAAGAATAAATTTCAAGGCAATCGCATTTTTGCCGTATCCAAGCGCCTTCATCGTTCCGATATTGTTTCGCTGTTCATCTACCATACGCGTCATCGTCGTTAAGCATACAAGTGCCGCCACAAGAAAGAAGAATAACGGAAAGACCTTCGCAATTCCATCCATGCGATCGGCTACAGAGCCATAGTCCATATAGGAATAATGAGATTTACGATCTAATACATACCATTTCGGTCGTTCCATCGCATCGATATCGCTTCGTGCCTTTTCAAGCTTTTCCTTGCCTTTATCTAAATCTGCCTGTCCGTCAGCTTTTGCCTCCGCAAGCTCTTTGACTCCGCTGTCATATTCACGCTGTCCCTGTATCAGCTTCGCTTCTGCCGCCGCAAATTCCTTGTTTGCCTTTGCTTCACCGGCCTTCAGCTCTGCATCCTTACGCAAAAGCTGTGCTTCCTGTGACTGAAGCATTTCCTCAGCCTGCTTTAATTGTTCCGCCCCTTGTTTCAGCTGATATTCCATGGTCTGTTTGGTTGTTTCCAGCTTAGACAATGAGTCTTGCGCAAGCTGCTTTCCTGCTTCTAAGGACGCAAGCGCTTCCTTGATCTGTGTTCGCTCAGCCTCGCTTAAATCAGGATTGTTAAGCTGTTCGTTATACACCTTCAGCTGTTCATCACATTCCTGTATTTGTCGATTCAGCGCTGTGATCTGTTGATTCATTTGAGAAAGCTGTGAGGTGAGCTTTGTTTCGGTTGCCTCAAAGGCTTTCACATTTGTTTCATATGTCTGCTTCGCCGTATTCAGCTGTTTTTTACCATCCGCAAGCTGTTTCTTATAGGAAGTGAATTTATCCTCTGTCTTTTGCTTCTCTGTCGTTAATTTTTTCCGTCCTGAGCTCAGCTCTTGTTTCGCAGCTTCAAGCTTTACCTCGCCTGCCTTGATTTCCTTTTCATATTGTTTTTTCCCGTCTTCATATTCTCGCTGATGCTTTTCCAATTCCTGCACAGCGCTTTGTTTCACCTGTTCAAAACGAATTTCATTTCGCTTCGGCGCAATCGCTTCAAGCGCTGTTTTCACAGTATCGATATGCTCAAAATACGCATCCTCATAAGAATTATAGTCACGTGCGTCCTTTATCGTAAGATTGATTTCCGTATAAATATCAGACACAAAATCAGACTGCGGAATCATCACATAGAAACCAAGCTTACCGCTGCCAATATCGGTACTGCCGATTTCAGGTGACAAATAATACGGCGATTTCACTTTACCGACTACGGTATATTCACTTGTTTTTATGCTTTCCGAAAGCTTTGCCTCACTGCCGCTTTCCAGTATCAGTTTATCACCGATTTCAAGATCCAATCGATTCAAGGTAGTTTCCTGAACCACACATTCACCGCTTGTTTGCGGCAAACGTCCTTCTGTAAGCTCAACCCGATTGATATAGTTTTCGTTATCCTGTTCCGTATTCATCGGCAGTGCATGTACCTTCAGCGCATATTGTTCGCCGTCAAGCTTTGTCAGCACGTCCTGCGTATGCGTCGCAAATACCCCTTCGATTCCATCGATTTTTTGGATTGTCTTTACATCATCCGCTGTTAAGCCGAACGTGGATAATACTCGAATATCCATTAAATGATAATCATCAAAGTACTTATCGGCAGTGTGCTTCATATCCGGTACAGAAGCCTTGACTCCCGCAAAAAAAGCTACGCCGATTGCCACAATCATCATAATGGATAAAAAGCGTCCGAGTGATTTTTTGATTTCACGTAATATATCCTTCCAAAGTGCGCTGCCCATCAGTATTCGATCCTTTCAACAGGCAATGGATTTTCATTGGTTTCAATGCTTTCAATCAGTCCGTTTCTTACCTTGATCACCTTATCTCCCATCGCTGTGAGCGCAAGATTATGAGTGATGACAACAACGCTGACACCGTGATTTTTACATGTATCCTGTAACAGCTTTAGGATTTGTTTCCCGGTCGCATAGTCCAAGGCTCCGGTCGGTTCATCGCATAATAACAGCTTAGGATTTTTCGCCAATGCGCGCGCAATCGCTACACGCTGCTGCTCACCGCCCGATAATTGTGCAGGAAAATTAAAGGAACGCTCACCTAAGCCTACCGCCTTGATCGTTTCATCGATATTCAACGGGTTTTTACAAATCTGCGTAGCCAATTCAACATTTTCCTTTACCGTCAGATTTTGAACTAAATTATAAAATTGAAAAACAAAGCCGATATCATATCGACGATAGGTTGTAAGCTGCTTCTGTGTATAATCGCTGATTTTTGTACCGTCTACATAAATATTGCCTTCGCTGCATGTATCCATACCGCCCAATATATTTAAAATCGTACTTTTACCGGCACCGCTGGCTCCCGCAATTACCACAAATTCACCCTTATCTATCGTAAAGCTGACTCCGCCGAGCGCTTCGATTTTGACCTCGCCCATCTGATAGATTTTCTTTACATTTTCAAATTCAATATATGCACTCATAAGCTCAGCCCCTTTGATTATCTATATTATACTCGATTTTGTTTACTTGTGATACAGGTATGCTCGATTTCGTTTATTTCTGTTAAAAATTACGAATTAAAATTATAAATTATCCGAGTGTGATTTCTGCATTTTTACCACTGAAGGCAACACCGTATTTAAAAATGGTTTTAACACCTTTATTTACCAATTCCGTATCATATGCTTTCTCATTGATTTGTTTTAAGACTGCCTCAGACAGCTTTTTCAAGGCTTCTTTATCACAATGCTTCTCCGCCTTTAATTCAATCAAAATACCGGGGAGATGACTGCTTTTCGGCATTAGCTGTATGTCATATCTGCCGTTGCCCGATTCTCTGTTTGAGGTTACATACGCATTGTTAAAAAGGGTACAGATGCCAAGCATAAAGCCATGATAAAAATGCTCTTGTGCGGTATCAAAACAGCTTACCGCCTGTAACAACAGCTCTTGAATCAAGCTCTGAAGCTTTTCTGCATTGCCGGTAAAGATTGCCTCTTGGATCGATATTGTCGTAGCCTGCGGAAGCATACGCTCGAGCTTCTGTAATATTTCTTTATTATAGACAAAGGATATTTCCTTGTTCGGTAAGGCGACCTCACACAGAAAATCACCGTTAAAGGCCGGTACAGTTTTAATGACCTTTAAATAGCCCGCTACCAGTAAAAAGCTGTAAATCGTAGACGGATTATTTTTAATCTGCGGATAAATGACACCCGTATCAATATTCGTAACGAAGGATTTTCCGTTCACAAGTTCAGCTAATTTCGTATATATGTCATTATCAGCTTCAACGATGATTTCACCGATAATATCATTACTGCCTGTAGACTGCCAGAAGGCTCTGGGTTCACAGCGATTATTAAAATAATTGATTACCGACCAAGGATTGAAAATCTCAGTTTCACCGAATCGATAGCCGTCATACCATTCACAAATTTCATCGTACTTTTCGCTGATGCCGTAATATGCGGCCATTTCCTTGACTTCATCTGCAGTAAAGCCGAAATAAGCACTGTATTTATTATCCAGTACTGAATGAATCGCAAGGTTATTTAAGCCGCTGAATATACTTTCCTTAGCAACACGTAAAATGCCGGTCAAAAAGCCGTAGGATAAATGCTTATTGTCCTTAAGTCCGCCTGAAAATAAATTGCGCATAAACAAAATCACCTGATCATAATAGCCTCTCATATGACCTTGTTGAATCGGTATATCGTATTCATCGATTATGATGATCGGTGCTGTGTCATGGTGCTCATGCAGCATTTTAGAAAGCATATATAATGAGGAATCAAATAAAGCCGGCTCAAGATTACCGGATATGATTTTTTCATAGTAATCACGATCCTGTATCACTGTGCTGCTCGCTAATTCCGTATGCCGCTTATATTCAATCGTAATCAGCTGTTTGATGCGCTGAAAGGTTTCTTCCCAAGAATCCTTTTTCACATCCTTGAAAGTGATAAAGATCACCGGATATTTTCCTTGATAATTACGGTATTGTTTCCCGCAGGACCAGATCATTTTATCTTTGAAATAAATCGATGTATCCGTATCTGTTTTTTCAAAAAAAGTACGAAGCATATCCATATTCAAGGTTTTACCGAAGCGCCGCGGACGTGTATATAAAGAAACCATCGCTCGCTCATCGATAAAATCCTTGATCATCATCGTTTTATCCACATAGTAGTACTCGTCAGAGGCAAGACGATAATCAGAAACACCGATCGGCAGCGGTAAATTCACAGGACGATTACTTTTAATATAAGTGCCGTTTTTTACACGCTGATCGAGCGGCTTTTGTGCATCAACAGGAATTCTCCATGCGTGCTTATTCTTGAATGCTCCTTCAATTTTTCCTTCCTTACAGAAAGAGGAAACACGTCTTTCGCTCAAATTCCACAGCCTTGCGGCTTCTTTTACGCTCATTGTTACAGCCATATCCTTACCTCCGTGATATCTTAATTACATTATATCGGAAACAAAACAAAACAACAAGTATACTTCGGAAGAATATCAATTTTATTTGATATCCTTCTTTTCTATCCTTCTTTTCTCATAAAAAAACAATGAGAATGACAATACCTTGAAGGTTCTGTCATATTCACTGTTTTTATTTGTTTATTAATCGTTGTGCTTGAACGCCTTCAGTATTTGTGAAAGCTTCAGTGTATTGCCGTAAGATAAGGTTCCTCTGCGATACAGCTTAGCGCCGATAAAGCCCATCAGCACGGTCGTAACAGCCAACAGCCCCAATGATATCGCTATTTCAAGCGTTGACACACTGCTTACCGCAACATTCACAAACATTACCATCCAAGAGGAAAGCGGTAAATACATCAATATCTTTGCCAGCATTCCGTCCGGTGCCTGTAACACAAACATGCTCATGGTAAAGACGACCACAATCAGCATCTGAATCGGCAGAGTAGCACCGTTTACCTCCTCTACCTTAGAGCACATCGCTCCGATAGCCCCCAGTATAAAGCTGAATAATAAATAACCCAATACCCCGAACATCGCAAAGGTTGCCAATACAGCGGACGGTATCTGCAGATACGGGTCTAACATATGATCCAATGCATCCGCATTCATTTGATAAGAAATCAACACAGAGCCGACGATAATCGCTGTCTGCAGTACTCCTGCCAATGCACCGGCAATTACTTTACCGAATATCAGCGCATTCGGTGAACAGCTTGTCGTTAAAATTTCGATTGCGCGATTGCTTTTCTCACTGGCAACACCGACCGCAATTTGATTTCCGTATATAATAATCATCATATACAACAGGAATACAAGCATATACGTATAGAAGTAATTTCCGGCACCGTCGGTACCGAGTACCTTTGTTTCCGATGTGATTTCACTTTGATAAATCGCATTGATTTTATTCGCATTATAATTCAAACGGGTTAATTCATTCGTTTGATAATTCTGCTTCATAAATTCGGTAAAGCGAGACTCAGTCATATCCGTCAATGAAGAATTTTTCACATAATACGTAAAATTACGATCATTGTGAATCACAAATCCGGCATCTGCCTTTTCCAATTCCACCGCATTTTGTAATGCCTCTGCATCACTTGCATAAGTGATCTTATAATCGGCAAACTGTGCTTCGATCAATTTCTTATCACTGATGACCTTATGCGTATCACAGATCATCATCGTGCTGCTCGGAGCAGCGGCTTCTGCTTTATCGCCCTTTGATGTTCCTGATGAATCATCATCCTTAAAAATACCCGGAAGCGACATTAAAATAAATGAGCCCGCAACGATAATCAAGGTCGATATGATAAAGGAACGCTTCTGCAGCATTGTCTTTAATTCAAATCTCAAAACCGTTAAAAATGATTTCATTCCTCATCACCTGCCTTACTTACAAAGATATCGGTCAAGGATGCCTCATAGATGCGGAATTGATCCAATTCAATCTGATCCTGAAGCAAGCGTGATAAGACATCATTTTTCTGTACGCCTTCCTTCAGCTCTGCGATGAAGCAGTCCGAACGCTTTTCATAGATGCTTAACAGATCGCTGTAGGAATTCACAAGCTTTTCCTCAAACTGAGCCGGAGTAAGCGTTCCTGCGGCCAGTACGATACGATTATATCCGTATTCCTTTTTGATCTGCTTCAAATTACCCTGAAGCACCACATCGCCGTGATGCAGAATGACGATATCCTCACAGAATTCCTCTACGTAGCTCATTTGATGAGAGGAGAAGATAACCAGCTTGCCCTGTTGAATACACTCCTGTACGACCTCTTGAAGGATTGAGGAATTCACCGGGTCCAAGCCGGAAAACGGTTCGTCCAATATCACGATATCGGGATCGCACATAAGCGTCTGTGCAAGCTGTACCTTTTGTTGGTTTCCCTTACTGAGTGTTTCCAGCAAACGATTTTCATACTCCGCAATCCCTAAACGATCCAGCCAATAGCGCAGGCTTTGTTTGGCCTGTGAATAGCCGAGCCCTCGCAGCTGTGCCAAATAGATCAGCTGTTCGGATACCTTCTTTTTCGGATAGAGACCGCGCTCCTCCGGCAGATAACCGATATTGTGCTGACTTGCCGCAAAGGGCTTTCCGTTCATAAGTATTTCACCGGAATTCGCTTTGAACACATCCATCAAAATACGAATGGTCGTTGATTTCCCGGCTCCGTTTCGTCCTAATAAACCAAGCGCCTTACCGCTTGATACAGAAAATGAAACTCCGTGCAACACTTCCTTTCCTTGAAAGCTTTTGTGTAAATTTCTAACCTCAAGTTCCATATAAAACCTCCTTGCTAAGATTATAGCTTATGATATTTCCGAATGCAAATAAATATTACTTATTAAAATATAATAAAGGGCTGTCATATATTAGCACACAGCCCTTTATTTGGTCTGTCACTGATAAGTTTGGAACAAATTCGTTTAAAAACAGTATGAAATTCGTAATTCTCAGCGATCTGCTTTATTTGATATATTTATCAATGAAAGAAAAAACATGAGAATAATAAGTTTTCGGATCAACATCACTGCTTGCCCCATGACCTGCGCCGTCAATCAACAATAATTCTTTTTCACCGCGATAGGATTCATAAAGCTCAACACCCATATAGGTCGGTACATAATCATCGGCGTTGCCGTGGATAAACAGAATCGGCAAAGTCGCTGTTTCCAATTGTTTTTTTGCATCTGCACTAGAGAAGGAATAGCCTGCGCGCATAGATGAAATGATGTTTGCGACAGGCAAAAACGGAAATGACGGTAAGCCGAAGCGCTCCTTGAGCTGATCGCCGAACATCTCATAAGCGCTTGTATAGCCGCAGTCTTCCACCAATACCTTGACATTGGACGGAAGGGTGTCACCGGCAGTCATCATCAGCGTTGCCGCTCCCATTGATTCTCCGTACAATACGATCTCTGCCTGTGAGTCACGCTCAATCAGCGTATCGATCCACAGCTTGACATCCTCTTTTTCCAGCCAGCCCATACCGAGATAGCTGCCCTCGCTCGCTCCGCGCCCTCTTTGATCGGGAGCTAAAATATGATAGCCTTTTTCCGCAAAGCGATAGGCGGCAGGCATAATATCACGATGATCTACCGTATATCCGTGCACCGCCAATACATATTTATGAGTATCCTTCGGATTTTCGTAAAACTTAGCCGCCAGCTTTAAATCATCATTGCTTGTGACCATCCAATCCGATACCGCAACATCGCTTACCCATTCATCATATGCCTTTTGCGCCACAGTATCCTGGATACCGTCATAGACGTCTGACCCCATGGAACCGATATGCTTTTCATCATCAACATATAATGCATAGGTCACAAGATAATTGCCCGCAAACAGTACAACTGCCGATGCAAGCACCAATACAACGCTGATAGCGATAATTGCACAGCGTACTTTTTTATTTTCCCACAGCTTTTTATTTCTCTCTGACATATTGTTTCCACCTTTCATAACGAAAGCTATTATACAAAATAATACTTTGATTGTCAAATGATTACAAGCTTATTCAGTAAATCAGAGAAATTGAGTATTAAAAAAGACATCCTCAAATGAGAATGTCCTGTCATTGTTTAAAATTAATTCTTTTCCTTTAAATCATCATTCAAGCGCTGTTCAAGCTCAGCAACTTCTTCTTCAAGCTCGGCGATAAATTCCTTTTTATCTTCAATGCGATCTTCCATATCTTGAATCGCACGCTCACCTAATAAGCCGATAATATCATCCTGCATCCGTTTGATTTGACGTTTTTGATCCTGAATCATATCCTGCTTGCGATTACGGATTTCGCTCAAGCGATCACGCCATTGTGCATGCTTCTGTTCATTCATTGCCTTTAAGCCGTCAAAGTATTTATCCATCAAGCCTCTGAATTCATTCCAGATTTCATCATCCTTTGCCTTGCCGCAGGAGCCGATTTGTTTCCAATCGACCTGAAGCTGCTTCATTTGTGCGGTATGCTCCTTATGGAACAACTGTTGCTCAAGAATTTCCGCTGCTTGATTTACCAGCTTTTTCTTTTCCTCGTATTTCTGCTTCTGATCCTCATGCAGTTCATCGTAAAATTTATTTCGACGATCATAGAAGCCTTGTCGCGCTTCATTGAATTCGTTCCAGAGTCTGTCCTCATGCTCACGTCCGGCACTTCCCGCTTCCTTCCACTGCTTCATCAAATCACGCATCGCTTCACTTGTTTTCTGCCATTCCTCAGAATCCGAATAGCTCTTTGCCTTTTCGATCAATTCCTCTTTCAGCACTTTAGCGTTTGCGAATTGTGCACGCATCTTATCCCAGTGCTCATGCTTTCGATCAAAGAAAATTTGACGCTGTGCTCTGAATTCCTGCCACAATGCTTCATCACTTTCTCTGCCGGCAGAACCGATTGATTTCCATTCCTCCATCAGCTCATCCATTTTTTTGCTTGCTTGATTAAACTGCTTTGCACCCGCAAGCTCCTTAGCTTTTTCAATTACTTTCTGCTTAAGCTCCTTATTGCCTTTATAGCCTTCATTGCGTTTCTTGTAAAGCTTATCTAAAATTTCATCAAGCGCATTTGTCAATTCATCCTCAGCAGCTGACTCACGATAAGCGATTCTTTTCCATTGTCGTTTGATCTGCGTAACCTTTTTATTGATTTCATTCCAGTCTTCACTCATTTCAATCTGCTTTGCTGCTTCGATTAGTTCCTTCCGTTGTGCGATATCCTGATCGAAATCCTCTACATCCATAATTTCATCATCGTTGTACATATTGATCCTCCCGTTGATAAACACTCTCTGATAACATTATAACGCAATTCGCGATAAAAATCATGCTTTATTTATAAAAGATATACTTTTTTTGGAAACAACAGCTAAGCTCCTGTCATACTCATAGAATCAAGCAGTCATATATAATAAAAAGGATGGTTGATTACCACCCTAATATCGATTGATAAAACACAGTATTTCCTCTGACATGAAATCAAAAGAAGGGGGGGTGAATTTATCTAAATATGTATGGATAAATTACATATAAAGGATTAATTTACCAATCGATGCTTATATTATATAGGACATCACATATTTATTCAATACGAAATAATCAATATCGCTATTTTAACTAAAACTTTCACTGTTTTTTCATCAATTTGCAGCAATTATGCAATGAAAGGTATACATATCACCGAAATTGCTTCATCTTTTTATATGCTTTTTATAAAAATATCTAATTCCCTTAAACACCTCGGAGTATCAACAGCATTGCTTTAAAATGATATTTCATAAATCGTATCGGAAACATTATAAAATTACCACTTTAATTATACAAGAATAGTCATTCATTGTTTTAAAAAAAGTGGTAAAATTTTAATATTTTTCATGAAAACATCGCTTAGCTTATTCATGAATATGTGATACGTCGCAAAAAAGCATATCAGGGAACATCTGTTCCCACCGTTTCATATCCTCACAGAATGCTATCAAATCCCTTCGGATTGTTCTGATAGTTCTTCCGTTCAAGAATAAACAAGCTGACGAAAATGATCCATTTGTATACGATCATCAATCTATCCGTTTTAATTTGTCATAGTCGGTTTGCGGGCTTCGATATACAAGTCAATATCATCAATGATATAGTTTGTACCCGTTGTATGCAAGGCTTCGTAACATGAGTAGATATACTCCCATACCCGATAAAGACTGAATAATTCGGCAAGCTGTTTGCCTGTCAGATGTTTTGCCAGCTTATATTGCTCAGCACAGTATATCATAAATTTGCCTTGATTGCTCATAATCAAGCCTCCTCCGGCAGTTCAAAACTGCCTGTCTTTTTTTCTTCGTCAAACATATTGAACAGTGTAAGAGGACTGAAATGCCACAGCTTTGTATCTTCCTGCTCCAGCAGCGCGTAAACCTTTGAATTGTAAAACTCGTTGGAAGCAGTCATTTCATCATATGCATATTTCTCTGTAATCAGATGAACGATCTGCTCTACAAGCACGCCCATAACAGCACTGAATTTTTCTGCTCCCATTTACAATTCCTCCTGCGGGACTGTCCCGATATATTTAAGATAGGAAAGTGCTTTTTCGCTTGACAAAACCAACTGATTATACAGCTTTTTGATTTTCAGCGCTTCCAAAGTCTGCTCTTTTGTAAGTACACCGGCAGAATAAAGCGTGAATGTCGTAAATACATCATCATTCGCAACAGGACCGAAAATAAAGTCGTAGGACTTTCCTGTATAATTGCCGGAACGATTTTCTGATACAAAGTCCAACCAAGCCTCATTTGCGCTGTCAAAACGCAAAATAGAACATTCTGTAAATGCAATAGCTTCATCAATCTCGTACATGCTGACGGCTTTTTCACCATCCTTGCGGCGTTTCACTACCTTATCAGCAAAGCCTATCGCCTGCGTCTTATTTGTAGTCGTGTAAAATCCAAAGCCGAAATCAAGAAACCTATTCTGTTCAATCAATTTCGGCTCGGAAACAATTACATTACTGCCATGATATAAAATCATACTGCATCCTCCAATACTTTATCCGCAATCGCTTTTTCTTCCTGCAATGACTTTACCATTGCCTCAATGTGTCGCCGCTTCTCCACAAGAGCGCGCACCTTTTCTATTTCCTTTTTACTGACATATTGTGAAACGACTTTTTTGCCGTCACGGTATTTCAGATAATAATATGTTTTCTCACCAATCGTCTTTTCGAAGATTGTACCTCTCGGCAAATCGGAAAGCTCGCTTTGATACTTTGCAAGCATATATTCGATTCTTTGCTTTTCCTGCTTGACTGTATGCAATATCAAATTCAATCCCATCACCTGCCTATCTACATTATACACAACAAAACATAAATTATCAATGTGATGTTGTATAAGTTAAAAAAGTCATTTTGATATGTAAAAGCGATACAGGTATAACCCGTACCGCTTCAGTTTGGGGCGATCTGCCGTTTGATCTGTGAAATGGAGTGCATGATCGCTGAATGATGAAGCACCTATAAAATAAACAGTCGCTTTAACATGATATTCTTATTTTCTATCGGAAGTATCCAGCTTATTTGCGAACAGCCGATGCTTCGCTTTGTTCATAGTCGAAAAGACATTGATCCAGCTGTTCATAAGTAGTTAAAGCAGTAAGAGACAGCTTTAAGGCGTGGGAATTATGCAATCCCTTTACATACCATGCCGCATGAGAGCGCATTTCTCTCATACCGACTGCTTCTCCCTTTAATGCACATAAGCGCTGTGCATGCTTGCGGGCAATCGCAAAACGCTCTGCTAACGGCGGCTGACTTGCATAACTGTCTGTTTCCAAATAATCCACACATTGAGAGATCAGCCATGGATCGCCCAGTACACCGCGTCCTAACATCACCGCATCGCAGCCGGTTTCCTCTATCATACGTTTGGCATCCTCAGGAGTTTTCACATCACCGTTGCCGATTACCGGAATTCTCAGTGCTTCCTTCATTTCTTTAATATAAGACCAGTCTGCATTTCCTTCATACATCTGCGCTCGTGTGCGGGCATGAAGAGCGATCGCCGCTACGCCGACTTGTTCCAGCTGTTTCGCTAACGCAACACAATTCTTATGATGCGAATCAAAACCGATACGCATTTTTACCGTTACAGGCTTATGTACAGTCTTAACGATTGCCTGCATCAATTCAACGGCATGTGCTTCCTCTAACATCAGTGAGCTTCCGGCATGAGCCTTAATGACCTTATTGACAGGGCATCCCATATTCACATCAATAATATCACAATCACAGCTTTCATCTAAAAATTTTGCCGCATAAACCATCGTATCTATATCATGTCCGAAAATCTGCATCGCAAGCGGATGCTCGTTGGGTTCAACTGCCGTCATATCCAAGGTTTTTTTATTATGATAAAACAAAGCTTTATCGCTTACCATTTCGGTATAAATCAAACCCGGGCGGAATTCTTTACAGATGGTGCGAAAGGCAGGATTGGATACTCCCGCCATCGGTGCGACAACGAAGCGATTTGCGATTTCAACATTGCCGATACTCCATTTACTTGGCATGTGCATCAAGAAATGCCTCCAAGTCTCTTAATTCCTGTTCGCTGAACCGGTAGCGTTCATTACAAAAATTACAAGTAATTTCACAGCCGTGATCCTCTTCGATCATTGCGGTTCGCTCTTCCTTCGAGATTGTCGTAAGCACGCGTTTCATTATTGTTTTATCACAGTGACAGTGAAAGGAAATCGGCTGTTCAGAAAGAATTTTCACATCATCATATAGGGACAACACAATATCGCTCAGTGATTCACTTGTTCTGATTAATTCAGACATCGGTTTCAGCGCAGCGATCAGCTGTTCAGTTTTCACAATATCTTCCTCGGTAGCGTCCGGCATCATTTGAATGATCAAACCGCCTGATGCAATAATCGGATGTGCTTCATCCACAAGAACTCCGAGAGAGACAGCTGACGGTGTTTGTTCACTGACCGTGAAATAATACGCAAAATCTTCACCGATTTCACCGCTCTGTAAAGCGACGGTGCCTTTCCAATTTTCTTTCATATGCAGATCCTTGATTACCTCAAGGGTACCGTTGGTACCGACCGCAAGTCCGACTGCCAGCTTGCCGGTATCATTATATTTCAACATAATATGCGGATCACTGACAAAACCGCGTACATGGCCGTCATTGTAGGCATCTACCATAATAGTACCAATAGCCCCACCGCCGTTGATAATGATTGTCAGCTGTTCCTTATCGCTTTTTAACATACTTCCCATCATACTGCCGACACTTAAGGTTCTGCCTAATGCCGCAGCTGAGGTAGGCCATAAATCAAAACGCTGTCTCGCTTCTTCGACAAGCTCTGTCGTTGCACATATAAAAATACGCACGCGTCCTTCACAAGCCATTGCCTTTATTAAGCTGTCTTTCATTCGTATCACTCCTGAACTTTACATTACTGACATAGTATACCATAGGATTTTTCTCTTGTATATCACATTCCTTGAATCTGTATAACGACAGCGACAACTATCGCTGTCATTGAAGCCTGCACCTGTTTCTGTTATAATTTCATCAGATAGATTTTAAGAATAAGAGGTATTCACATGACGATTGAAAATAAATTAGGTATTCACGATTCATTAGAGCTTGCCCGCGTTGAAGAAAAAATCAGTAAGAAAAAGGCAAAGGAACTGTTTGACAATGCAATTCTCAATCAAGCTGATATCGGTACATTTGCTTCACTTCAAATCATTCATAAATTTTTATTTGATGAAATTTATGATTTTGCCGGCAAGCTTCGCGATGTTAATATTTCAAAACGCGGTTTTCATTTTGCGCCGCGAATCTATTTAGAATCAGCCTTAGCTGATATTGACCAAATGCCGCAAACAACCCTTGATGAAATCGTTGAAAAATATGTCACGATGAATATCGCTCACCCCTTTCGTGAAGGAAACGGACGAGCTGCTCGTATATGGCTAGACCTAATTTTGAAAAAAGAGCTTCGTAAAGTCATCGATTGGAGTAAGATAGATAAAGAAGATTATTTACTTGCGATGGAACGTAGTCCGATAAGAGATATTGAAATAAAGCATATATTAAAAGCTGCTTTATGTGATGATTATGATAATCGTGAAATTTATATAAAAGGAATTGATCACAGTTATTATTACGAAGGATATTACAGTTTTAAAACAATCGATTTATAAGAAAAAAACAGGCAATAGGACTGAATAATTTTTAAGTCACTATTACCTGTTTTTCTTGGTTAACTTTTTATCAGTTTCAACCTATTGATAAATACCTCAAACTAATTTTATAGATTACTAATGTAAAGAGATATTAATCCTCTAAACATTTTTTCATTTTCTTTGTGAACAGAATCAGTACCGCACCTAACAAGATAAATGCCGAAGCACTGCTTGTGGTAAATGGCTGTGTTGACGTATCTTTGATTGGGGACTTATCGGTATCATTTTTCTGTCCGCTTGAATCATTTGGTTTTAACGGCTTGTTAGGTTTGATTGGATTGATTGGAACAAGCGGACGATCTGGTTTGTCTGCATTATCAGGCTTTTCTGTTTCCTTATACGTAAATCGGAAGTTGTTCAGTTTACTAATCATTTCTGTTATATCAACTGAATTTCCATCTTTTATCAACGCTTTTGCAGATTCTAACAGCGTTTGTGCTTTCACAGCACATTCTGCAGTTAATTCATCTGCCATCATTTTTTTCTTAAATACAGCGATAGCTTTATTTAATTCCGCTGTACTGATAAGTTCTTGAGCATTTAATGCTTTTACCATATCAGCGATGCTTTCGGCAGTACCGTTTATTAATAATGCTTTCGCATTATCAAGCAATTCATTCGCTGCTTTAATAGTTGCTTCCGTATACTCATCACTATCAGCTATTTTACCTTCCAACGCAGCGATTGCCTTGTTTAAATCAATGGTACTTATTAATGCAGTTTCTGCTAGTTTATATTCATCAATCAGCTTTTCAATCAAAATATCGTTAGTAGTCGCGCCATCTTCAACCGCTTTTTTCAAACTCATTAAGGTTTGGTATGCCTTTTCATATAACGCATAAGATTCGCTTGTATAATTGCTTGCATCTTTTTTCACAATATCTTTTAAAGCGATGTTAATATAATCTAAATCGACATCTTTAGGTTCTGCATAAACATTAATTTCAGCTGCTGATGCATAATTACCTACAGACTCTAAATATTCAAGTTTAATTCCGTAAGCTGATACAGACTGATCTAAAATCTTTGTATTCACTACATCAGAAGAATTGAATGTGCCTTCAGATACAATTTTTGTTTCATTGCCATCTTGATCTATCGCATAAAGATTATATTTAGATAAGTTACCATTACTGCTGCCTCCGCGACCGGTAAATTCAAATACTTTAAAGTTCTGTTCTTTACCAAAATCAATTTTGATCCAGTGATGATCACCATTTTCTATACATTTATCTTCGCCATGCCAGTTGGAGTGCCAATGACTGCGAGTGTTGCCGTCGATTGCTGATGTAGCATCAGAATCTCCTGATTCTCTATGAGCTTCTTCACTGCAAGCTGTTGCTGTCCAACCGGTACGATCAATCAATTTGTAAGTATCATCACTATTCAGATTTGCGGCATTTTCACGGGCAATCTCATAAGACATTGCTTGATTGGCAATTTTCACTTCGCTCATAACTGCATTCAAGCCTTTAGAGCCCAATACAACGGCATCATTTGTTATACTGTCTTTATTGCCGTTATCATAGAGTGATGCTCGCAGCTGTCCGTTTTCATAAAGCTTCAACATACCATTTGATTCTCGGCTGATAACGATTGCGTGCATTTCACCGTCGTTTACTGTTCCTTCAAAGTTTTGGTCAGTTTGTGTCGGTATATACGTTGAACTGATATTGGCAAAATTACCGGTTGCTTTCTGAGTAACAGTTGTTACTTCCTCTTTACTTGACAAAGTCTTATTACCGATTTTAGCCACGATATAGCCTTCATTATCAATCGTGATCTTAATATCTTTGCCTTGTTCTAAAATCGTTTGATTAGTTTCAGTTGTTTTAATATTGAAACTGATGCCAAACTCATCTGTCCCTTTAATACCATCATCGCTTATTTTTTTAGCCTCGTTAATTTCACTGAAATACTTGCCGGTAGCAGCATCAATCTGATCTCCGGTCAGTTCTGCAATGACAGCATTCTTATAAGCATGAAGCTCAATAACATCATTGAACGCAGTTCCATAAACGCTGTGAAGACTAGTACTTTCAATTGTGATATCATCAGCTTTTTTACATAATGGTTTTACAGTAACAATTTCATAAGTACGGTAATCATCCATTAATGTTACAGATGCAACATTGTTATTGTTTATTGTAAAAGACGCATCATTATTTACTCGTTTATTGAAGCTAATTCGTACTGTATTATCGTCAATATTCTTCACATTGGTAACAACCGGTGCTGATGTATCCTTATGATTGAATTGGAATATTTTTGTTTCATGCGGTGCTAGCGTTACATCAAACGTATCATTATATGAAACTGTTTGTTTCATCATACCTGTTGTATACGGTTCAATCTGAATTACACTGGCGTTCTCCAATGCACTGATGGCACCGATCTCGCTGTTAATTGTTAAGCTGTATTTAGCTTCTGTATCTAGTGGATTAGTAAAAGAAATAATTCCCTCTGTTCCATTCCAGCTGGAATAACCATATACACCATTTTGCGGCTGATTGCCAAATAGTTTAGCATTCTTCAATATGTCATGATTGTTTTCCGCAAAATCCAGCACATCTGCCGTTACCTGCCATTTTGCTTCATTCATAAGCGATGGAGAATAATATAATTCCCAGAATGCAGTACCGCGGACAGCATTTGCCATCAAATATTCTCTAAATACATCAGTCGTTGCCTTGCTTCCATCTGATACACCATAAATCGGATCATGGTTATAAATATTCTTCATCGGGAACTGAATTTGATTTTGTTTATATAATTTATAATAAACTTGATCCCGATAATAGATTTTTTGTTCATGGCGTTCTCCGGTGCCTAATTGTCCTGTGTCACCAGAATCTTGTACCCAAATGGTATTTACCCACTGCAATAACCAAGGGCTTAAATTCACATAACAAGTCGCATTAATAAATAAATTCGGATTCTGCTTTCTTACGTTATTAAATAAATCAATCCATCCTTCCCACATATCGGAAGTAAAATACATATTATTATCACCGCCGGCCATATGATCATGATTGGGATTATTGCAAGGTCTGGATGCAAAGCCATCCCATTTCCAATATTCAACATTAAAGCGCTTTTGAAAATCTAAAGCCATTTTTTCAAAGTTTTTAAGGTACTTGCGTGAACCGGTACAAATTACGACGCCTAATGCGGAATTATATTGAGCATCTGCTGTTCCGGAATCCTCCAAATAAAGCGCAAATGGACCAAAGTGATTGTAGCCACCTTGCGGTCCAACCCAAACACCAAATGTAGCGCCGAATTTATCTGTTAAGGAACTGGATGTATATAATTCATTCGGGAACTTCGCATTAAACTCCCAAAATCCTGTTTGATTGGGCTCTGTTCCTGATGAACTGCCAGGTGATGTATAATAATTCTTACCGTTTACATTATAAGTCTTGCCGCTGTAATAGTTATTCCAGCCATCATCTACAACATATGAATCTAGCGGTTCTACTCCTTGAGCAGATAAACCTGCTTCAGCACCTAAGAAAGAATCGGCAATACTGTCATCGGTGATATCCATCATATTATCATACCAGGAGTTATATTGCTTTCTGAAATCAGTAGGTGTCGCGATTTCTTCGATATATTCAAAGAAATCAGTCTGAACAACCGCTGTAGAAGTATCTCTTGCCGCACCGACAACATTTTGCCAGGACACAAACTTGCCGTCCGTAGTTAATTGATTGTCTTCTCTAAGCTTAGAAAATGTCTTGCCTGAATAATAACGAATTTGTGTCTCATTATTTTTAATAATTGTATCAGCTGCCGGGAATTCACTTCCCATAAAGAAACCGTTCGCATAAATTGGTTGTCCTAACATCAATTCATGCTTACCAATCCACATAGAGGAAATTTGGCTGTCATCCGGACGGCACCAAACATCTACAGCATCATCCGGTAATACGAAATGATCTTGATCAATATAATCAATTCGCGCAGTTTCTTCATTATCTACAGCTATTTCCACATAGGTACGCATATAATGATCTTCCGGCTCCAATACGGCAACTTGGCTGATTGTATACTCTGCGTTACCTAGTGTAATCGGTTGATAATTGATTGTTACTTTCTTACCGCCCTTGTCTGTTTCATCAATAGTCGTATCCTGATAAGTTAATGTACTGGATAGGATCTTTTCATTAACGGCTAATTCTGTTCGATATTCCTCTCCTTGATAAGCATCAGAATAAAAGTTTAATTCTGCTGATGTAAACTCTTCAGCGGAACCCATTGAGCAATCGAGCTGCTTAATACGGATATAGCGTGTTGTATATGCTTTTAATAAATTAACATACACACGATCACCCACATTATACAAACCATCTGCCTCATGTAAATGATAGGCACTCTGTGTGAATTCACCTTTGCCTGCAATATTCCAGGAATTGCCATCATCACTCACATATACTTCAAATTTTCCCATTGTACCATTTGTACCATAAGCAGGATCATTGAAACCTGGTCGTTTATCAA
This sequence comes from uncultured Erysipelotrichaceae bacterium, assembly GCA_947649125.1. Lineage (GTDB taxonomy): Bacteria > Bacillota_I > Bacilli_A > Erysipelotrichales > Erysipelotrichaceae > C-19. Next base: position 49,931 of record CANSQL010000011.1, read on the forward strand.
TAGAGAATGAACTGACTGTTTGTTCATTTCCTAAATCAATATCAACCGTAAACGGATTTCCGCTTTTTTGATACTCATTAGGATATGTGTTTAAATCGTTGTCAAACAATTTATCTACGCTTGCCTTTGGAAATAGAACTCCAGCTCCATTTGTGATAGTCGCGTTCCAGCCGGATTTATCAATTATCTGATTCGGTTCGACTACTTTCAAGGATTTCAATTTCTTGGAATACAGTTTAATTTCACTGCTTGTAAATTCCTGCACTGTACCAAATGCAGCTGATTTTTGAATGATTCTGATCTTTTTGGCTGAAACTGTGCTGTTAAAATCAGTATAAACAGTATCACCTATGTTATGTAAAGTACCATCCTCATTACTATGCAGATTGTATTCCTCCGGCGTAAATTCACCTTCATGAACCTTTTGCCAGTTTCCGTTGCCTTCTGCATCAATTTGTATTTCATATTGACCCATTGTACCATTTTTACCATAGTTAGCATCACTGAATCCCGGCCGTTTATTAACGGACATTGCCGCAATGTCTTTCGCTTCACCTAGATCAATTTCTAAGGTCATCGGATATCCCGATATAAGGTAATTATCGACATTATCATTAAGATTATCATTAAATAATTTCGCAACTTCTGATGCAGCAAATCCTGTTCCGGCAGCATTTGTCAAAGTCGCATGATCAGCCCAATTAGTTCTATCTAATGCACTGTCTGTATTGCCGATTATATATTCGGGAGCATTGAGAATCTCTTTTTCCGGTGATTCTGTCTTCGGATCCATTATACGATTAATGATAAAATCTTCTGATCCTGTCTGTGGATTCAGTGTCGTATTTGCCCGCTTATTTTCTAAGCTTGAGGTCAAAATATGACCGTCTGAAATAGTCCAAGTTCTTTTTAAGTAGCCGTTACCAAGAGTAACACTGTTTGCATTGGCATCAGCTTTTACTGTTGTAGCTTCTCTTTCTTTAGCTTGAACCGCCGGCATAACTGATGTTAATGCCAAAGATAAAGCTATAGTGCTACGTATCATTGCTTTTACATTCATATTGTCTTTTTCCTCCTATCACTCTACTATCAATCTGTATATTTTTCTAAGATACCTATGCCCGCTCTCTCCTTTCTCATGCACTAGCCACTTGTATCGAAAATGTTTCATAAAGTGTACATTTATAAAGGGCAAAATCATAAACAGAATATAAGAAAAGACATAAAAAAAACAGATATTTCCCATCTGTTTTAATATGTCTATAAATGTACACATTTATAGACACTATTTTTTTGTTAAGATAGATTGATAGCGCTTTCCCACAAATAATTATACAACAATTTCTGTGAAATACATAATTTATTTTTGTACTTTTTAACATAAAATTTGCAGTTATTAATATCCTGCTTATTATAACATATAATTGGTAATCTTAATTTGATTCTATGCACATCTAATCTATCCTAAAAAAATGAAATAATAAATAAAAACAGATGCCTACTACTTTCAGCACCTGTTTCCTATCACCGTTATGACTCTTTTGAATCTTCTCTATCCTTTTGTTCAGACTTTAATTCAGCCTTAACAATTTTTTCTGTTTTAGCTTCTGTATCAGCCTTTTTACGAGCAGTACGTTTTTTAGGAGCCGGTTTCTCTCCGACAACTTCTTCCATCGCTTCTTCAAAGGATGGTTTTTCTGTGACTTTTTTGGCTCTGGTACGCTTAGGCTTTTCTGCCGGAGCTGCTTCATCCGCTTTAGAATCTGTCGTCTCAGCTGCATCATCGCCTTCGGCAGAGTCTTTCGCTGCAACAGCTTTTTCCTCATTTAACGGTGCGATAGTGCCATGATCGACCAAATTCATAATCTGTTCGTTTGTGATTGTTTCTTCCTCAATCAAGGTTTCCGCAATCAGCTTTAACAAATCCATATTCTCACTGATCAGCTTCTTACAATTATCATAGCACTGGTTAATAATCATACGAATTTCCTTATCGATTTCAAAGGCAATTTCGCCTGAATAATCATTTCCCTTGCCGTAATCACGACCGAGGAATACATTGCCGTTTGGATCATCGTATTGAACCGGACCGAGTGATGACATACCGAAGCTCTTTACCATCATCTTCGCGATTTTAGTCACACGCTCAATATCATTAGAGGCTCCCGCAGAGATTTCATTGAATACGAGCTCCTCAGCAACACGACCGCCCAACAAGCCGGTAATCTGTGCCAAGAAATCACTCTTTGTCGGCATCAGTTTTTCTTCTCGCGGAGTCATCAGATTATAACCGCCCGCATCACCGCGCGGAATGATCGTAACCTTTTGAACCATATCGGAATTTTCAAGCTTCAGCCCGATTACCGCATGTCCCGCTTCATGATAAGCAACTAAGCGTTTCTCCTTATCTGTATATTTTTTGGATTTTTTCGCAGGTCCCATCATTACACGGTCAATCGCTTCATCCAAATCATCCATTGTCACTAAATTACGATTATCTCGTACTGCAAGGATCGCGCCCTCGTTCAATACATTTTCCAAATCAGCTCCGGAAAATCCCGGGGTACGCTTTGCCAAATTTTCAAGCTTGACATCGCTCGCAAGTTTTTTATTGCGGGCATGTACTTCAAGAATTTCCGTGCGCCCCTTTTTATCAGGCAGATTTACGGTAATCTGACGATCGAAACGACCGGAACGAAGCAATGCCGGATCTAATACATCAGGGCGATTGGTTGCCGCAATAATTACGATACCGGTATTTTCACTCATACCGTCCATTTCAACAAGTAACTGATTTAAGGTCTGTTCACGCTCATCATTACCGCCGCCCATACCGGCACCGCGCTGTCTGCCGACTGCATCGATTTCGTCAATGAATACGATACACGGAGCAGTTTGCTGGGCTTTCTTAAACATATCACGGACACGGCTGGCTCCGGTACCGACAAACATTTCCACAAAATCAGAACCGGAAATGGAGAAAAACGGTACATCCGCTTCCCCGGCAACTGCCTTTGCCAACAACGTCTTACCGGTTCCCGGAGGACCTACCATTAACATCCCCTTAGGAATGCGCGCTCCCATATCGGTAAAGCGCTTCGGATTTTTCAAATAGTCAATAATTTCTTTGACCTCTTCTTTTTCCTCATCACATCCGGCAACATCCTTAAAGCGTACTTTGACATTTCCTTCAATACGCGCTTTTGACTTACTGAATTCAAACGCTTTATTCGCTCCGCCGCCGTTCATTTTTGAAAACATGAAGATGAACATACCGCCCAATAATACGATCGGTAAAATCAAGTTCAAAATCACACTTGTCATCATTTCGCTGCGGCTCGGATCACTTGCTTCAACTACAGCTTCATTCTTTAACAATACACTGTCTAACCATAATTGATTCTCTGCTGTTTGCGGTATTGTTACCGAAAAGCTTCTGATAGACCCGTTATCGTCATACTTACCGGATACATTGATCACAACACCGGTGATCGACATATCAGCTTCGGTTATCTTCATCTTTTCGGCGTTTTTCCTAAACTCATTGTAGTTCATGGATTTATTGTTGTTGGAGCTTACCATTGAAAACATTACCAAAAAGATGGATATTACAATCACGTATGGTAAAGCACTTTTAAACTTTGAATGATTCATAATGCTTATTGTCTCCTTTCAGCCTGTTATTCATAAAACTCAGGCTTTAATACTGCCACATAGGGCAAATGGCGAAAGTCTTGATCGTAATCAAGACCAAAGCCGATCACAAATTCATTGGGGATTTCAAAGCCGACATAATCAGCTTGAATATCTACAGTCCTGCGGCTTGGCTTATCCAACAGTGAAACGACCTTAACATCACTCGCTCCTTTGTTTTTCAGCATCTTTGTGACCTCTTTTAAGGTTCTGCCCGTATCAATGATATCCTCAACCAATAAAATTGATAAGCCCTTTACCGACCCGTCCAAATCTTTGTTGATTTTGATATCACCGATAGATTCTGTTCCCTGATAGCTGGAAACATCCATAAAATCAAATTGGATATCCATGTCCATATATTTAACCAACTCCGCAAGAAACGGAACACTGCCCTTTAATAACGCTACCAAATAAGGCTTTTGCTTCTTATTTCGATAATCCTCGCAGATTTCCTGCGCTAATTCTTTACAGCGCTTTGTGATTTCTTCCTGTGAAACAAGTATTTTCTCAACTGCATGATGCATGAATTCTATCCTCCTACAAATATATAGCTTATTTTAACACAAATACGCTCGGATTGTTAGAGAAATGTTCAATATCACAGCCGATTTTTGCCGCAAATATGACTTTCCCCTCTGCATTCACCATTACCGGCCATAATTTTCGCTTTTGACTCGGTATTTTACGGTCAATAAACCATCGATTCAGCTTTTTTGTTCCGAATCGCAGTGTAATCGCATCACCGCTTTGATAAGAGCGAATCGTTATCGGAAAATCATGCTTGGACAAAGTGACACCTTCAATTACCGTGCCCTTGTCACAAAGAGAAAAATACGGTGTACTTAAATATTCAATGTGATCGAGTGTATAAGAATAGGATTCTTGTTTCCCATCGGATAGGCTCAGTAAACCGTATTCCTTGCGCAGTTCAAAGCAATTGTCAATCAATCGGTATTGATTTTGCGGCTGATGAAGCAGAGTAAGGATTGTATTCAACTCCTTTTTCGATATATGCTTGTGACAGACGTCGTAAATCCACGCTTGAAGGATATACTCCTGTAGTTTCGAGGATTGCTTCAACAAACTGTCACAGTCATAGCTCCATGTACTCAAAAAGGCCTCCGCTTCCTTTTGACAGCATTGGTGAATATGATTCTTTTGAGCAATTTCCTCCTTCAGCTTATGCTTATCGGAAGCACTTAAATGCGCAATCACCGTATGTCTGATTTGATTGCGGCGATATTCATCGCTCATATTGCTTTCATCAATCCAGAAAGGAACATGATGCCGCTTACAGTATGCTTCTAATTCTGATTTTGTATACGCTAATAACGGTCTGATGATCGGACAGTGAAAGATTTCAATTTGTTCGCAAAGACCGTATGTTTGCGGAATCAGTCCTTTTTCCTGCTGCATCAGATAGGTTTCCAAATGATCGTCAAGCTGATGTGCAACTAACACACCTTTAGCCTTATATTTTATTAACAGCTCATAAAAAAACTCATAGCGCTTTTTACGGGCAAAGGCTTGAAAGTTTGAGTGGCACGGTTCCTCTTGATAACGAAGCTCAAACGGAATGTGATGCTGCATACAAAACGTCTGTACTCCATCGCTGTCGCGCTGTGCAGTCGTTCTCTTTTGATAATTCATATGCCCAACAATGATACTAAGCTCAGCATCTATACACATATGCAGTAAGGCCATCGAGTCGCTCCCGCCGCTGACCGCAACGATCCATTTTTGATTTTTGTCTAATTCGTTCAACTTCATAGTGAAATTATACCGAAGTGGCTGTAGTTGTGCAAGTTATTTATTTCATCGGTTCTGACAAGGAATATAAGCTGAATAAAAAATACGATACGCTCTCAGTCCGAATAAAAGGATATACAAACTGATTTTAGTATCGTATTTACTGATTTGAAAAATAACGTTATTTAATTTCTATTTGATATTTATAGATAATATAAGAGAGTAAACACAATGATAACATACTGATGCCCATATAAACCATGATATTTGTATTATCACCTGTACTTGCTCCGCCCATGCTGTTTGCGGGGTTGTATTGACCCTTTACTGAAGTGCCATCACCATTAGGGACAACAGGTTCACTGAAATCCATCGTATCGTATGGCAAGTCACCTTCTACATTCTTGCCCGGTTTCCATTCCGGTATTTCAATAATATTTTCATCAGGCTTACCATCCCCGTCATTGTCAACATTCACATCAGGGATTCCATCTCCATCACTGTCGATGTCGATATCGGGGATTCCATCGCCATCGATGTCGATATTAATGTCAGGTTCGCCATCTCCGTCTATATCCACATTGATATCAGGCAATCCGTCTCCGTCTGAATCAATATTGATCTCCGGCTTGATGTCATTCTTTCCGATACTGTCATAAGTAAACTTGCCTGATTTGTAATCCTTCTTTGGTTTCCATTCATGGATTTCTACAAGATTGACACTTGGTGTTTCTCCATCCTTTGAGATATTGATATGCGGTTTAAAGTCTCCTTTATTATCGATGTTGATATTAGGGATTCCGTCGTTATCTGTATCTACATTGATGACTGCTTTCACGCTTGTACCTGTACAATATTCCTCAAGGATTCCGTTGTCAGGATCTGTCTTTACACACTTCGTCGGCTTCCAATCGCTTTTCTTTAGAATTACTAGGTTAAGGTCAGGCTTACCATCTTTGTCTGTATCGATGTTCAAATCAGGCTTGCCATCGCCGTCACTGTCGATATTGATGTCAGGAATACCGTCATTATTTCTGTCCCCGTTGATTACGATCCATTTACTTTCATCATTTGGGTCTTTCCATTTAATGTTAAGATCAGGACAGCCATCACCATCAGGATCATTAAAGTCAGGCTTGCCGTCTCCGTCTTCATCAACATCGATTTTCTTGAGTGCCACCTCATGACAGGTTT